>NZ_JAIUIN010000008.1:0-249505 GCF_020165665.1 Mesorhizobium sp. BH1-1-4 | reverse complement strand
GTCATCCACGGGCGGAGCAAGGAGCGTAGCGACGCGGCGCAGACCCGAGGATCCATGCCGGGACTTCAAAGCACCGCTGCGGTCCAGAAATTCTGCTCCGGTGCACCCGGCAGCAAGGTCGCGGCATGGATCCAATGGTCTGTTCCGCGTCGCTGCGCTCCTTGCTCCGCCATAGGATGACGAAGTTGGAAGGCGACCGCCAATCTCCAAAGTCTGCGACAGTCCACTGGACGGAACGTAGGCGCCTTTCGCCCCAATCCTAGCCCCTCGCTTTCGGAAACCTGGCCTGCCGCAGGATGTGCGCCGCGCCCTCGTCGATGTCGCGAACGATGGCCGCCCGCGCCCGCGCGCCGTCCTGTGCCTCGATCGCCGCGACGACTTCCTCGTGATAGTCGATGTCCAGGATCGAGGAGAGGTCGTCCTCGAACCCCGTGGCGAGGTTTCTCAGGAAAGGGCCGACCTGCATCCACACCGTCTCGATCAGAAAAATCATCTGCTCGTTGCCGCAATGGCGATAGATCGAGAATTTGAAATCGTGGTTCTTCCTGAGATAGTCGCCGATATCGCCCTTGCGCGCGGCCAGGGTCAGGTCGGTGCAGTGGCGCCGGATCGCCCGCAGATTGTTGCCGTTGATCAGTTTCGTCGCAAGCTCGGTCGCCGGGCCTTCGAGGATCGTGCGCACGGCGGTCAATTGCGAAAATCGCTCGGCCGAGATCACCGGCACCTCGACGCTGCCGTTCGGCATCGGGCTCAGCGCCCGCAAGGCCTGCAACCGCATGAAGGCGCTGCGCACCGGCATGTCGCTGGTGCCCAATTCCTTGGCCAGTTTGCGCGAGGTCAGCTTCTGGCCGGGCAGGAATTGGCCTGACATCAAAGCCCGCACAAGTTCCAGATAGACCTTCTCGTGCAGGGGCACGGTGTCGACGGCGGTCAAACCGAAATGTGTTCTGTCGGCCATTGGCGGGGGCGTTGCTTCTGCATTCTGAAATTGACCTGACGACACGCGCCGCGCTCAAACATTGAGCCGGGCACGGCGGGGACACCCAAGCCGCCGATTGATCATGCATGATAGACGCTTCGGTCGTTGCGCGGCAAGCCAAGTGCTGGAACCGGCGCGGCGGCGGGCTGCCTTCCTTTCCAGGCTATCGATCCGAGGCCTACCGGCTCCTTGCCGCCAGATGCGTCAGCAAATTCCTGGTGATCCGGCCGACGTCGTTCATGGCATCGCCGGCCGGCAAGGCGCCGCACCAGGCGACCGAACTGGCGCAGAAGATCAGGCCGCCCGAAGACAGATGGCGCAGCGTCATCTCCGCGCAGCGGCGGCCGTCGCGCTCGCTGTCGCCTCCCTCGTACCAGCGCGTCGCGTCATGGACGAAGCTGTCCGGGAAGCCGGTCGCCCGCGCAATGACCATGGTGTCGGGGGATGTGCCCAGATGCGGGTCGGTGGCATCGACCTCGTAGCCGGCAGCGCCGCCAAGCACGATGCCCTCGTCGCCGAAGGTCTCGTTGGCGACGCCGTCGAACAACCACGCGGCCGAAGGGGCATGGCTTTGCGGCGTACGCGTGAAGGGGCGCGCGCCGTCGAAGCCCATCAGCGAAATGGCGACGCCCGTCAGCGAGAATTCGCCGCGCCCGCTGGCGCGGAGATAGCCGCCCGGCTGGTTGGTGATCGACAGCGACTGCTCGGCGACCGGTCCATCCCAGGTGCGGCCCGCTTCGAGCGGCGAGCGGCGCAGTTCCATCAGATCGTCCTGGAATGCGACCTTGCCGGCAAAGCCATTGCCGCCGAGATAGGCGATGCCGCCGCCCGCAGCCGCGAACTGGCGCAGCGCGTGCTCCATCTCGACCGACATATATTCGGGATGGCTGCCCGTGATGACCGCCTGATAGCCCTGCAAGCCGGCAAGGCCCCGCTCATGCAGGTCGCGGTCGGTGATGAGATCGAAGGCGATATCATTGTGGTGGCAGAAGCGCAGAAAATGCAGGTCGACCGGCAGATTGTGCGGGCAGCCGCACAGCGGATAATTGTAGTCGTCGCGCAGCGTCGCCTTCGGCTTCCTGGTGGAACAGATCGACACGCCGCTGAGATCACTATGGTAGTCGTAGAGCGACTTCAGATTGTTATCGATCGCGAAGCGATGGCCGCGATCCTCGCACATCCATTCGTAGAGATGCGCCGGCAGGAATTCATCCGCATAGGCGAGATAGGTGGCTGTCGGCACCAGGAACAACAGCGGCGCCCGGCGCACCGACGAAGTGATGAAGAAGACGATACGCTCCGATCCATCCTCATGGCCAATCTCGAAGGCGTAGATTCCGGCCGGCGCCTCGGCGGGAACCTGTAATCGGTAGGAGGCGGGCCACTGCAACGCGCCCATGTCGTCGTCGTGGCAATGCACCGCGTCGTAATGCGACGGCACCAGGCGGGGATCGAAACTCGACCCATCCCAGCGGCGCGAGGTCATGCAGAAGGCGGGCTGGTTGAACGTTTCCAGGAGGAGGACGCGATCGGTGCCCATGGAGGCGATAGGGCCGCTCGGCAGCAAGGTCGGAAACGTCCAGGCGATACGACCGGCCGCGGTTCGCAAGGAGATCGCCGAGAATTTCGCATTGAGCGACCTGACATCGTTTGCCGTGCTGGTGCCGAAAACCATAGCGCCGGGCAGGGGCCGCCACGGCAGGTCGAAGCGATGATCCAGGTGAAATGGCGACAGGAGATCGTCCGAGTCGATCCGCACCATGGTCGCGCCATCAATCGACGAAATCTCGACCCTGAGCCAGGTGTTTGCCGGCAAGGCCACGCCGGTTTCGAGCGGCTTGCCGTCGTGGCCTGACGTCAGCCACCCGTCCTGCAGGCCGAGGCGCAGGTTTCCGCTCTCGAAGAGCACGCGGGCGCCATCGTTGCGGGTCAAATACACTTCGAAGGCGATGCCTTCGATCTCGGTCGCCTTGGCCAGTTCCGCCGCCGCGACACTCAGGAAGGACCCATGATCGAAATCGCGGTGGGACACGGCATTTCCCGTCGGCTCGACGCGCCAGTCCATCGGCTCGGCCGCTTGCGTGTCGAGCCGCACGACGCGCACGTCGCGTGGCTGCCGCGACGACGACACGTGAAGGGCGACCTGTGTACCAGCCGCTGTATGCCAGGGAAAGGTATAGCCCGAGACGGCCATGGCGGAGTGGTCGACGGGGCGCTTCATCGCCGCGAAACTCCGCGTCGCGATACCGGCGGCCGCATTCCCGTCGATGGCGAACTGGACAATTCTTTCATACCCTTGGGTTCTGGAGGTCGCCCCCTCGGCCTTGATTGCCGACGAAGTCCGTGGAGATCTCGCTCAGGCCATCAAGGCCATCGGCGAATCCACGACGACAGTATCGCGATCGCCTGAAACCGGACAGTCGTTCTCGCAGGTCGGCCTCTTCATCACAAATCTTGACCCGAGCGCACTTGCACGTGCGGCCGCTCTCTGGCTTTTTGGAGTACCCATCCGAACGGACTGATTCGCGTCATGCCGCTCGATTGCAATGTCCCGCGGGCAGTTTGCTTGTGGGTCGTGAAGCGCACGCAATTGGCGAAGGAGAAGCAGGCATGGCCGAGTTCAAGAAGCCGGAAATCTCCGAGATGAGACCCAAGATCACAGTGATCGGCGTCGGCGGCGGTGGCGGCAATGCGATCAACAACATGATCGTGGAGCAGCTTCAGGGAACCGAGTTCATTGCCGCCAACACCGATGCCCAGGCGCTGACGATGTCGAAGGCGACGCGGCTGATCCAGCTTGGCGCGCATGTCACGGAAGGCCTTGGCGCCGGCTCGTTGCCCGAGATCGGCCGTGCCGCGGCCGAGGAATCGCTCGACGAGATCATGGATCATCTGGCCGGCACGCATATGTGTTTCGTCACCGCAGGCATGGGCGGCGGCACCGGCACGGGTGCTGCTCCGATCATCGCCCAGGCGGCGCGCAAGGCCGGCATCCTGACGGTCGGCGTCGTCACCAAGCCGTTCACCTTCGAGGGCAGGCGCCGCATGCAGATGGCCGAAGAGGGCATCGAGCGGCTGCGCGAGGCCGCCGACACGGTGATCGTGATCCCCAACCAGAATCTGTTCCGCATCGCCGATGCCAAGACCACCTTCGCCGATGCTTTCGTCATCGCCGACCGGGTGCTTTATGCCGGCGTCAGCTGCATCACCGATCTCATCGTCAAGGAAGGCCTGATCAATCTCGACTTCGCCGACGTCAAATCGGTGATGCGCGGCATGGGCCGCGCTATGATGGGAACCGGCGAGGCGTCCGGAGACGGCCGGGCGATGAAGGCGGCGGAAGCCGCGATCGCCAACCCGCTGCTCGACGAAATGTCCATGAAGGGCGCCAAGGGCGTCCTGGTGTCGATATCGGGCGGCAGGGACATGACCCTGTTCGAGGTCGACGAGGCGGCCACGCGCATCCGCGAGGAAGTCTACGAGGACGCCGACATCATCGTCGGCGCCATCTTCGACAAGAGCATGGAAGGCCGCTTCAGGGTCTCGGTGGTGGCGACCGGTCTGGACCGTGCGCTCGGCGAGGGGGAGGTCCATGCCGATATGGCACGGGACCATCCAGGCCACGCGCCCACGCGGATCCTCCAATAGGATTTATTGGCGGGCCTCGCCAATAGCGCCGTATTGCGTGCGCAGGGGGCTGGTCGGGACAATCGGCACGCAGCGTCTGTATTGATCTCCAGTCCGCCGCTGCTACAAGAATCCGTCACAGACTGCCATCTATACTGGCAACTGGCATTCGTTCTGGCGACCAGAGGCGCGGCTTGGAATTTGACTTGAAAACGATCGAGGCGCTTGCCCCTGACCAGGCATCGCTGAGCGCCGCTTCCAAGCTGACCAAACGATCGAACTGGCCACGCCTCGAAAAGCACGAAGCGCTGGCCCTCATGTGGGGCGAGTGTCAGGGATCCGGCTCCAATCCCTACCGCGTGGTCGTCGACACCGGCGATCATGGCTATAAATGCACGTGCCCGTCGCGAAAATTTCCCTGCAAGCATAGCCTCGCCTTGATGTGGATCGCCGCCACGGTGCCGACCAGTTTCACCCCGGCCGATTCGACGCCGGAGTGGGTGAATGACTGGCTCGGCCGGCGCAGGAAAACCACGCCACCGCCCACGCAGCCGGCCTCGGGTGCCGGCGGCAAGAGCATCGGTGAGGCCGCGCGGAGCGACGAGAGCACCGAGGCGGAAGACGCGGCGGCCGTGGAACGCCGCGAATCGGCACAGCGCAAGCGGGCCGAGGAGACGCGATCCTCGGTGTCGGCGGCGCTGGACGAGATGGACCAGTGGATATCGGATCAGTTGCGGCTTGGTCTTGCCGGATTTGTCGACAACAGCAGCGACCGTTGCCGCCGGATTGCCGCGCGGCTGGTCGACATGAAGGCGACGGCCCTTGCCGGCCGTATTGATGAAATTCCATCGCGCCTGATGTCGCTGCGCAGCGAGGAACGGCCCGACGCGGCGATCCGCGAACTTGGCAAGCTGGTGGTGCTGGCCAAGGCCTGGCGTGCCGCACCCGACGATCCCGAACTGAAGCGGTTGGTGTCGACTTCCGAGACGCGCGACCAGGTTCTGGCGAGCCCCCACGCGGTCCAGGTCGAAAGTACTTGGGAGGTTCTTGGCGAGAAGATCGAGACCCGCCGCGATGGCCTCGTCAGCCATTCGACCTGGCTGCTCGATCTCAGGAGCGCCGCTCCGCGCTTTGCGCTTCTGCTCGATTATTTCCCGGCTTCGGCCGGCCGCCGGTCCAACGCCTTCACGCCAGGCGACCGCTTCGACGCGCGGCTGATCTTCTATCCGTCGCGGCAGCCGCTGCGTGCCCTGGTGATGGACCGCAGGGGTGACGTCTCTTCGGGCGAATGGCCCGCTGTCGCGTCGAGCGAACCGGATCCGCTCACCACGCATCTTGCCTGTCAGGACGCGGCGCCGTGGCTCACCGATTGTCCTGTCATGCTGCCGCAAGGCGCGATCCTGCTCGACGACCGGGGCGCGCCCTGGTGGCAGGCGGCCGGCGACCCGAACGGCATCGCCTTGCCGATCAACGAGGCCGTCAGTCCAACCCTGCTCGGTATCGATCTCGCGGCCACGGCCGCGCTTTGGAATGGCAGCCGGCTTGACCTCCTGGCGGCTCAGAGCAATTTCGGGAGGCTCGATTTGTCGTGAACGAGCTTGAGCAGATCGGCCTGGCGACGATGCGTGACTGCTGGATCACCGGCGGAGCGAGCTTCGACCTGGCCCCGGCCGCGTGGCGGGAAATCGGCGGCGGTTCGGACGCCGACGAGAAGGAGCGCCGGCTGCTGGCGATCGCCGCGCAGGCGCTTGAGATCGCCTTGCGGCCCGCCGCGCCATCGACGCTGAAACGCCGCCCCCCGTTGCCGGAACTCGCTTTCCCGATGTTGCCCGACCGGCTGCGGCCGCTTGCCAGAGCCGCACTCAAACAGGCGGCCGACACAAGGGGCAAGGCACGGGTGGTGACGCTGGTCGCCAGCCGTGGCCTGGTGCTGCATCCGATGGACTGGATGCCTTCTGCCTCCGATCAAGACAGTCCTGATGTCTATGCCCCCTGGGTCGACTGGCAGGCGGGCGTCGAAGGGCAAAGCCATGTCGGCCAGGACAGGCTGACGGCGCAAAACTGGGATGATTTCTACCCCGCGGCGCGGCGTACAGCGCTGGCCGAGATGCGGCGCCGCGAACCGGCTTCGGCCCGGCTGCTGATCGAGGCCAAGGGATCGGGCGAGCCGGCGGAGATCAGGCTTGCCCTTATCCAACTCATGCATTTCGGGCTGGGGCCGGATGATGTGCCGTTCCTGAAGGGGCTGGCCGCCGATCGTTCGGGCAAGGTGCGCGAACTGGCCGGCCGGCTGTTGGCAAGGTTGGGTCAGCAAGGCCTTCCAGGTGAGGCCGGAGGCGAGGATCCGGTCACCGAACTCGCGGCCTTCATCGGCGCGGGCAAATCCGGGTTCATCCGCCGGCGCACGACCTACACGCCGGTGAAACCGAAATCGCCGGCGCAGGACCGACGCCGTGCCGAATTGTTCGGCACCTGCAATCTCGTCGATCTCGCCGCACGCTTTGGCGTTGGCGAAACCGAATTCATCGCCGGTTGGCAGTTCGGCGCCGACAGCAATGCCGATATCTCTTTCGCGCGCATGGTGGCCGCCTCGGGCAGCGATGCCGCGGTGACGCACATGGCCGACACGCTCGTCGCCGAAGGCGGTAGGCCCGCGCTTTTCGTCCTCCACCTGATGCCGCGCCTGGACATCAGAAGAAAACAGGCCCTCATCCGCCTGATCCTGAAAGACGTGACATATCTCGCCTCGCTCAACCTGCTCGAAGCCGCCGAGGCGGGCTGGGTGGAGTGGGGTGACGTCGGGCAAGTCCTGCAGGCGCTGCGTTCGGCCGTTGGCGGAAGCGATGACGGCGCCAGGCGGACCGCCGACAACGTCCTCGAAATGCTTGGCTTTCTTGCCACGTCAGCCACCGCAACGCGGCTGATCGACGAGATGGTGACAGCCGGCATGCCGCCGGCCGCCCCTTCGCTCGGCTTGCTGCGCCTAAACGCGGCGCTGGCCGAATATCAGTCCGAATCTCGAAAATGATCAAATCCGGAGAACAGCAAATGAACGCAGTCATCCGTCTTCCGGTCGAGCAGGCCTATGCCGGCGAGTTGCAGGCGCTGGCGCGCAACGACGATCGGCAAAAGCCCGCCGGCTGGAGCCTGTCGCCAAAGGCGGTGCTGACCTATCTCCTCGGCGGAAAAGCCGACGACGGCACGCCGGTTACGCCGAAATATGTCGGCCGTCGCCGGTTGATGGAAACCGCGGTCGCGACGCTCGCAACCGACCGCGCCCTGCTGCTGCTTGGTGTCCCCGGTACCGCCAAATCCTGGGTGTCGGAGCATCTCGCCGCCGCCATCATGGGCGACTCGACGCTGATCGTGCAGTGCACCGCCGGCACCGACGAAAACCAGATCCGCTATGGCTGGAACTACGCACAGCTTCTGGCCAAGGGCCCGAGCGAGGAGGCGTTGGTGCCGACACCGCTCTACCGCGCCATGCAAGGCGGCAAGCTCTGCCGCCTCGAGGAACTGACGCGCATGGGTTCGGACGTGCAGGATACGCTGATCACCGTGCTGTCCGAAAAGATGATGCCGATCCCCGAACTCAACACCTCGATCTATGCCCAGCGCGGCTTCAACATCATCGCCACCGCCAACAACCGCGACAAGGGCGTCAACGAATTGTCCTCGGCGCTGAAGCGCCGCTTCAACGTCGTCGTGCTGCCCTTGCCCGAAGACATGGCGGAAGAAGTGGCGATCGTCTCCAAGCGCGTCGGCGAGATGGCCGGCGGTCTCGACCTGCCGGTACCGAAGAATGTCGGCGACGAGATCGCTCGCGTGCTGACCATTTTCCGCGAGCTTCGCTCGGGCGCGACATCGGACGGCAAGGTGACGTTGAAGACGCCGTCCGGGTCGCTGTCCACGGCCGAGGCGATCGCGACCATGGTCGGCGGGCTCAGCCAGGCGGCATGGTTCGACGGCGGCAAGCTGGGCGCCGAAGGCCTGGCCGCCAGCCTCGTCGGCGCGATCGTGAAAGATCCGGTGCAGGACAAGCTGGTGCTCGAGGAATATCTGGAGACGGTGCTGAAGAAGCGTCCCGATTATGCCGGTTACTATGCGGCCTTGAACGCGGCGATCTGACGCCATGTCGCAGGGCGAGGTTTCCTATTTCGGCATACGCCATCACGGGCCCGGCTCCGCCGACAGCCTGGTGCAGGCGTTGCAGGATTTGAAACCGGTCGCCGTGCTGATCGAGGGGCCCGCCGACGCTTCCGCGCTGCTGCCATTGCTCGCCCGCCCTGAAATGCAGCCGCCGGTGGCGCTGCTGTGCTATCCCGAAGACGATCCGGCTTCGACCAGCTTCTGGCCGTTCGCCGAGTTCTCGCCGGAATACCAGGCCGCCCTGTGGGCCGTCGGCAACAGCGCTGCATTACGGTTCATCGACCTGCCGTCATCGGCCCGGGTGGCACCGGTTGAAGATGCGCAGGACGCTGCCGCCGAAGAAGCGGAAGCCAAGGTCGAGATTGAAACGGCGCCGCATCTGCGTGACCCGATCGGCGCACTGGCACAAGCCGCCGGCTACGAGGATGGCGAAAGCTGGTGGGCCGACATCATCGAACAGAACCCGGAGCCAGGGCCGATCTTCGCGGCCATAGCCGATGCGATGACGACACTGCGCGAAGGCGAAGGCCCGCTTGCCGAATTCGAGGCCAGACGCGAAGCGCATATGCGGCTTGAGATCGCCGCCGCGCGCAAGGAATTCGACGGACCGATCGCTGTCGTCTGCGGCGCCTTCCATGTGCCGGCCCTGCGGGCGACACGTCCGCAAAAAGAGGATCAGGCCCTCCTGAGAGGGCTAGCCCGGCGCAAGAGCACGATGACCTGGGCGCCTTGGACCGGGCCGCGCCTTGCGCTTGGCTTCGGCTATGGCGCCGGGGTCGTCGCCCCCGGCTGGTGCAAGCATCTTTGGCGCACCCGTGGCCGGCATGACGCGGCGACCTTGTGGCTCGCCATGATCGCCGCCGTGCTGAGGGCGAAGGGGCATATGGTCTCGACCGCCTCGCTGATCGAAGCCGAAAGGCTGGCCCGCGCGCTGGCTGTGATCCGCGAACGGCCAAAGCCCGGCTTCGAGGAATTGCGCGACGCCGCGATCGCCGCCTTGTTCAACGGCGAAGCCATCCTGTGGGCGCTGGTCGAGGCCGAACTGCTGTTGGGGGCGGATGTCGGCGAAATTCCGCCCGATACCCCGTTGGCGCCGCTGATCGAGGACCTGCAGCGCAACCAGAAGGCGGCGCGGCTGAAACCCGAGGCGCTGGAGCGCGAATTGTCGGTCGATTTGCGCAGCGAAAGCGGGCTGTTTCGGTCGACCTTGCTGCACCGGCTGAACGTGCTTGGCGTGCATTGGGGCAAGCTGACCGACGCAGGCCGCAGCCGTGGCACCTTCCGCGAGCGATGGACGCTGTCATGGGAGCCTGAATATGCCGTTCGCCTGGTCGAGAACCTGGTCCATGGCCCAACCATCGAGAAGGCCGCCAACGGCCGGCTGATCCAGATGATTTCCGCCGCGTCATCCCTCGATGCGTTGGCGGGCCTGGTTCAAGGCGCCATCACGGCAAACCTGTCGGAAGCCTGGACCATCGGTCTCGCGACGCTGGAGGAACGCGCCGCGCACAGCAGCGAATGCCTGGAAATCCTGGCATCGGTGCCGCCGCTCGCCGACATCATCCGCTATGGCGAAGCCCGCAAGACCGAAACCGCCCGCCTGTCCGGTCTTCTGGCGCGGCTGATTGTCGAAGGCGGGATCGCACTCCCCTATGCCGCCCGTGATCTCGATGCGCAGGCTTCCTCTGTGCTGGTCGGCGCCATGCGCAAGGCCGACGACGCGATCAGGCTGGTCGAACCGGAACAGGACGTTCTGGATGCCTGGCGCAACGGACTGGCGGCCGTGCTCGACGGGTCGCGCTCGACGGCGCTGGTAGCGGGATGTGCCGCGCATCTGCTCTACGAGGCCGGCCATCTGTCGGCTGAAGCAGCGGCCGGCCTGATCGCGCGGCGCCTGTCGCCGGGCACGGCGGTCACCGAGGCCGCGGGGTTCTTCGAGGGCTTCTTCAGCACCGCCGGCCAGCGGCTCATTTACGATGAAGGGTTGCGCGGAGCAGTGGACGCCTGGCTCAAATCGCTCGACGAGGAGGCATTCGTCGCGCATTTGCCGCTGTTGCGCCGGGTCTTTTCGCACCTCGACTCGATGGAGCGGCGGCGGCTGATCGAAGTGGTGCTCGGCCGCGCCAGGCGCCTGCCGGCCGGGCTGACACCAACGCCTGATGGCGGCGAGGCGTGGCGCCGGCATCTCGATCGGCTCGCGCCATTGCTCAGCGGCGAGAATGGCCATGGATGACGAGATCGACATGAGCGAGTCCGGCCAGGCGGGCGACGAGCGCGAGCGCCGCTGGCGCCTGGCGATCGGCGCCGATGATCCGTCATCGGCAGCGCTTTCCGAGACCGACAAGCGGCTGTCCGCGGCACTGGATGCGCTCTATGGCGACGGCGCCGGCGACGCGGGTGCCGATCCGCGCAAACGGCGCGGCGGTCTGGGGCGCTCGGCGCCGAAAGTCGCGCAATGGATGGGCGATATCAGGTCGTTCTTTCCCGCGCAGGTGGTCCAGATCGTCCAGAAGGATGCCTTCGAACGGCTGAACCTGAAGCAGATGCTGATGGAGCCGGAATTCCTCAAGGCGATCGAGGCGGACGTCAATCTGGTCGCCGATCTGATCTCGCTGCGCTCGGTCATGCCGGCCAAGACCAAGGACGTAGCCCGCACGATCATCGCCGACATCGTCGCCAAGCTGATGCAACGGCTGGAGCAGAAGACCGCCGAGGCAATACGCGGTGCGCTCGACCGCTCGCGCCGCACCAACCGCCCGCGCCAGCGCGACATAGATTGGCCGCGCACCATTTCGGCCAACCTTCGCCACTATCAGCCCGAGCACAAGACCATCGTGCCGGAAAGATTGATCGGCTTCATGCGCCAGCAGCGTCGGCTGGTCGATCTGGACGAGGTCGTGCTGTGCGTCGACCAGTCCGGGTCGATGGCCAGTTCGGTGATCTATGCCTCGATATTCGCCGCCGTCATGGCCTCGCTGCCGGTGGTGAAAACCAAGCTGGTCTGCTTCGACACGGCGATCGTCGACCTGACCGAGGAACTCAGCGATCCTGTCGAAGTGCTGTTCGGCGTGCAGCTTGGCGGCGGCACCGACATCAACCAGGCGGTCGCCTATTGCGCCGAGCGTATCGAACGGCCGACCAAGTCGCACGTGGTGCTGATCACAGACCTCTATGAAGGCGGCAACGGCCAGGAATTGCTGCAGCGGCTAGCCGCACTCGTTCGCTCGGGCGTCAATGTCGTGGTGCTCCTGGCGCTGACCGACCAGGGCAGGCCGGGCTATGACCCCAAAATGGCCGGGTCGGTTGCGGCACTCGGCATTCCCGTCTTTGCCTGCACGCCGGATCTGTTTCCCGACATGATGGCGGCGGCACTGCGTCGCGAGGATATCGGCGCCTGGGCGGCCGGGGCCGACATCAAGCTGGTACGCGCCGAGGCCGACGGCTCCATGGCTGGCGCGTAAGGCGCGATTCTTCATCCCGCCTGGAACGCGCCTGGCGTCGCCAGAGCGGGAACCCAGAAGCAATTTTGAAAGGCCGGTGCTGACAGGGCACGGCGGAAGGGCCGCTCCGCATCATCATAAGCTGACATCGCCAAAAGGCCGGCCGACGCCGACCTCGGCCGTCATGTCGTGAATTGCGCGCAGCGATCGCTTGACTCCCATCGCGCCATGTGAAAAATTTTGCAGCAACTGATAAAAATATCAAAGGGTGGAAATGGTAGGGTTCGGCAACGGCCTTTTGCGCGACGATGATGCCAGCATGGCGGCGCGTGCCGCCTGGCTTCATTACGCCGGCGGGCTGACCCAGTCCGAGGTCGCCAAGCGGCTCGGGCTGACCAGCCTCAAGGCCCATCGCCTGATCACCAAGGCCAACCAGGAAGGGCTGGTGAAGGTCTATATCGACGGCGAAGTGTCGGAATGCGTCGAGCTCGAGGACGAACTCTCCCGCCGCTACGGCCTCGACTATTGCGAAGTGGTCCCCGATTTCGATTCCGAGGACCTGCCGCTCAAGGCGCTCGGCATTGCCGGCGCGCAGTTCCTCAAGCGCGAGATCGAGCGCGGCGAAGAGGCGCTGATCGGCGTCGGCCATGGCCGCACGCTGGCTGCCTGCGTCGAATATCTGCCGCGCACCACCACCGACCGGATCCGCTTCGTTTCGCTGCTCGGCGGCCTGACGCGGAAATTCTCGGCCAACCCGCATGACGTCATCCATCGTCTCGCCGAGCGCACCGGCGCCGAAGCCTATGTGATGCCGGTGCCGATGTTCGCCAACACGGCGGAGGACCGCATCGTGCTGCTCGGCCAGAAGGGCATCAGCGAGGTCTTCGATCTCGCGCGTTCCGCCGACCTGTTGTTCGCCGGCATCGGTACCGCCGAACGCGAGGCGTCGCTGGTCGCCACCGGCATGATCGAGAAGGGCGAGATGGAGGAGATCCGCCGCAATGGCGGTGTCGGCGAACTGCTCGGCCATTTCTTCGACGAGGCCGGCAAGGCGGTGGCGACGACCGTCTCCAACCGGGCGCTGGCGCTGGCGCGCGAGGATATCGCCAGCCGCCGGATCGTCGCCGTTGCCGGCGGCAAGATCAAGGTTCGCGCCATCAAGTCGGTGCTGGAGGGGCGCTATCTCAAGGGCCTGATAACGGACGAGCGCACGGCGCGATCGCTCGTGGAAGAGACGCCGGTCGGGTAGCCGGCAACAGTTCAGTTGAAACTACCCTGTGGAGGAGAAGACGAAATGCATGAGAAAGAGAAAGACCTCATAGACGCCTTCCTGCGCGGACAAGTCGACCGTCGCGGATTGATCAAGGGCCTGGGTGCGATGGGCCTTGCCGCCGGCGCCGCCGGCACGCTGCTCAACCTCGGCCAGACCCGCGCGCTCGCCGCCGACTTCGATTGGCAGGCGCATAAGGGCAAGACCATCAAGCTCCTGCTCAACAAGCATCCCTATGCCGATGCCATGATCGCCGACCTCGAGAACTTCAAGAAGCTGACCGGCATGAACGTCGTCTATGACGTCTTCCCCGAAGACGTCTATTTCGACAAGGTCACGGCGGCACTGTCGGCGAGCTCGCCCGAATACGATGCCTTCATGACCGGCGCCTACATGACCTGGACCTATGGCCCGGCCGGTTGGATCACCGACCTCAACGAATGGATCAAGGATCCGGCCAAGACCAATCCGAACTATGCCTGGGACGATATCCTGCCGGGCGTGAAATCGTCCTGCGCCTGGAACGGTAAGCCGGGTGGCGCGCTGGGTTCCGAGGATGCCAAGCAGTGGTGCATTCCGTGGGCGTTCGAACAGAACAACATCACCTACAACAAGGGGATGTTCGACAAGGCTGGCGTCGGCGTTCCCGGCAATCTGGACGAGATGATCACCACGGCCGCCAAGCTGCAGAAGGATATCGGCAGCGGCGTCTACGGCATCGGTGTGCGCGGCTCGCGTTCCTGGGCGACGATCCACCCGGGCTTCCTCTCGGCCTACTCGAACTTCAACGAGAAGGACTTGACCGTTTCCGCCGATGGCAAGCTCGCGGCGGCGATGAACACCGCCGGCTCCAAGGCCTTCCACGCCAAATGGGTGCAGATGATCCAGGAGAGCGGCCCCAAGGACTGGTCGACCTACACCTGGTACCAGGTCGGCACCGACCTCGGTGCCGGCGCCTCGGCGATGATCTTCGACGCCGACTGCCTCGGCTACTTCATGAATGGCGGCGACAACAAGATGGCTGGCAAGCTCGCCTATGCCGCCTTCACCGCCAATCCGGAAGCCAAGGCCTCGACGCCCAACATCTGGATCTGGTCGCTGGCGATGTCCAACTTCTCCAAGGACAAGGACGCGACCTGGTACTTCCTGCAATGGGCTTCCGGCCCCGAGCACGGCCTGTTCGGCGCCACCAAGATGGATTTCGTCGATCCGGTCCGCCAGTCGGTGTGGAAGGACGAGATGTTCCGCGAGAAGCTGAACAAGAGCTACCCCGGCTATGTCGAGATGTTCGACGCTTCGGCCGCCGGCGCCTCGATCAAGTTCACCGCGCAGCCGCTGTTCTTCGACCTCACCACCGAATGGGCGGCGACACTGCAGAAGATGGTGGCCAAGGAAGTGCCGGTCGACGAGGGCCTCGACAAGCTCGCCGAGAGCATCAACGGCCAGCTCAAGGAAGCCGGTCTCGGCTAAGTCGCAACGAGGGCCGGCCCGCCTGGCGGGTCGGCCCCGTCAAACCTTTTCATGTTTGCGATGCGGTGCCGAAAGGTGACCGCCATTTCGCCCGACCGGCCGCCTTGCTCCCTTGGGCGGCCGGCAGGGCGAAGCGACAGCAACAACGGAGCAGCTCGATGACTGCGGTGGTATCGCAAAGGCTCAAGCCATCCGGCTTCAGGATCAGCAAGAGGGTGCTGCCCTACGTGCTCAGCCTGCCGGCCCTGCTGGTCTGCATCGGCATCCTGATCCCGTTCCTGACCTCGGTGGTCTATTCGTTCCAACGCTACCGGCTGAGCCAGCCCTGGGCGCGGCAGTTCAACTGGGGCGACAACTACATCTCCTTCTTTACCGATCCAAAATTCTGGAACACGCTGAAGGTCTCGCTGCTCTATGCCGGCACCACGGTCGTGCTGGAACTCCTTTTGGGCCTTGCCATCGCGCTGCTGCTGCAGAAGCGCTCGACGCTGAACAACTTCATCTCGATCATGCTCCTCATGCCGCTGATGACGGCACCGGCGCTCGCCGCGCTGATGTGGAAGCTGATGACCAATCCAGGCTTCGGCGTGCTGAGCTATCTCGCCAGCCTGATCGGTCTGCAGGATTTCCGCTGGGCCTCGTCGCCGTCGACGGCGCTGTTCACCGTGGTGCTGGTCGACATCTGGGTCTACACGCCCTTCATCATGATCCTGCTGCTTGCCGGCCTGCGCAGCCTGCCGACGCAGCCTTTCGAGGCGGCGGCCCTCGACGGCGTGCCGAGGAGCTTCGTCTTCTTCCGCATCACGCTGCCGATGCTGACGCCCTACATCCTGACGGCGACCTTGTTTCGCCTGCTCGATTCCATCCAGCAGTTCGACATCATCTATGCGATGACTCAGGGCGGGCCCGGCGACACGCTGACCGTCTTCCAGGTCGAGGCCTATCTCAATTTCTTCCAGTCGACCAATGTCGGCCGCTCGGCGGCGCTGATGATCATCCTGTGGGCGATCACCTATTTCCTCTCCAACATCTTCATCAAGAACTGGCTCCGGCTGCGCGAACGCGCCCGTGGCCAGGCATAGGAGGCGGCCATGGAACACACCTCCCTGCTCGAACGCATCCTGCGCGGCATCGCACTGACCCTGGTCGTGATCTTCTTCATGTTCCCGATCCTCTGGATCTTCATGATGTCGTTCCAGACCAACGAGACCATCCTGCGCATCCCGCCGCAGCTCATCTTCGAACCGACGCTGGCCAACTACACGGCACTGATCACCGGCAAGCTGATGACCGCCGCCGGCACGCTCGACATCGCCTTCATGCGCAATCTCTGGAATTCGGTGTTCCTGTCGGTGACCTCGGTCGCGGTATCGCTGCTGCTCGGCGTACCGGCCGCCTACGCCTTCGCCCGCCACAAATTCCGTGGCTCGGAGGACATCGCCTTCACGCTTTTGTCGTTCAAGTTCGCGCCGGCGCTCTTGGTGCTGTTGCCGCTGACCCTCTATTTCCAGAAGCTGGGCTTGGCCAACACCTATATCGGTCTGATATGGGTCTACCAGTTGATCTGCCTGCCGCTGATCCTGTGGATCGTGCGCGGCTATTTCGAGGATATTCCGGCCGACATCGAATATGCCTACCGCATCGGCGGCCATTCCTGGTTCGCCACCTTCCGCAAGATCGCGCTGCCGCTCGCCGGCCCCGGCATTGCGGCGGCCGGCCTGCTCGCCTTCATCTTCGCCTGGAACAATTTCGTCTTCGCGCTAGTGCTGGCCTCGGCCGACAAGCAGCCGGTGACGGTCGGCGCGCTCGCCTTCATCACCTCATCCGGCATCCAGTACGGCCAGATCTCGGCGGCCATCGTGCTCTCGATCACGCCGACGCTGGCGCTCGCCCTCTACGCACAGCGCTATCTGGTCGAAGGCCTGTCGCTCGGCGCGGTGAAAGGATAGACATGGCCAGCCTCGAACTCAAAAATGTCGTCAAGCGCTACAAGAGCCAGACCGTCCTCGACAATCTGTCGTTGACCGTGGCTGATGGCGAAACGCTCGTGCTGTTCGGTCCGTCCGGCGCCGGCAAGACGGTGCTGCTGCGCCTCGTCGCCGGCGTTATCGACCCCGATGAAGGCAAGATACTGATCGGCGGCGAGGACATGACCGACGTCGACGCCGAGTTTCGCGGCGTCGGCATGGCGTTCCAGAATTTTGCGCTGTTTCCGCATATGAGCGCCTTCGACAACATCGCCACGCCGCTGGCGGCCAAGCGTTCGTCACAGAGCGCGATCAAGTCCGGCGTCGAAAGCGTCGCCAAGCTGTTGAAGATCGCGCATGTGCTCTCCCACAAGCCGCGCGCGCTCTCCAACGGCCAGAAGCAGCGCACCGCGCTTGCCCGCGCGCTGGTCGGCTCGCCGCCGTTGCTGCTGCTCGACGATCCCTTGCGCAATGTCGACGCCAAATTGCGTTTCGAGATGCGGCTCGAATTGCCAAGGCTGCTCGCCGATCGCGGCGCCACCGTCGTCTACGTCACCCAGGACTACAAGGAGGCCATGGCGCTCGGCGACCGCATCGCTGTCATGTCGCAAGGCGTCATCCGGCAGCTCGGCACGCCCGAGCAGATCTACCGCGAGCCGGCCAATGTCGAGATCGCGCGGCTGTTCGGCGATCCGACCATCAATCTGCTCGACGTCAAGCCCGCGCGGGACGCCAGGGGGATCTATGTCGGCCTGTCCAATGTCCAGGTCCATCTCCCTGATGCTCCCGAGACCGCCATCGGTCGCGACTGCATCATCGGGCTGCGGCCCGAGGCACTGCATTTCGTTGGCGACAACGAGCCCGGCGCCATTCCGGTGACGGTCGAGGCCGAGACGCCGCTCAACGAAAAGATCGTCACGCTTGTGCGTACCGTGCGCGGCCGTGAAATCCTGGTCTCACGCCCGGCCGGAACGCCGGGCCGCGGCGAAGGCAAGGCCCATATCGCCGTCGACGGCAAAAGCGCCTTGCTATTCGATCACGCCAGCGGCGAGCGCATCGGCGCCAAGAACATCGTCAAATTGCGCAGCGGAGAAGCGGCATGAGCGCCAGCGCACTCACCATTTCAGGCGTCGACAAATTCTATGGCCCGATCGACCGGGGCGTTCACGCCGTCAAGAACCTGACCATGGAAATCGGCAAGGGCGAGATCGTGGCACTGCTCGGCTCGTCCGGCTGCGGCAAGACCTCGACCTTGCGCATGATCGCCGGCTTCGAGGAGGTCTCGCGGGGCGCCATCGCCGTCGCCGGCCGCAAGGTGCACACCTTGCCGCCGGTCAAGCGCAATGTGGCGATGGCCTTCGAGGGCTACTCGCTCTACCCGCCGCTGACCGTGCGCGAAAACATGGCCTTCGCGCTCAAGGCCGCCCGACTGCCCAGGAGCGAGGTCGATGCCAAGGTCGCCAGCATCGCCAAGCTGCTCGAGGTCGAGGACATATTGGAGCGCTATCCCAGTTCCATCTCGGGCGGCCAGCAGCAGCGCGCCAGCCTTGGCCGGGCGCTGATCCGCGAGGCCGACCTGCATCTGCTCGACGAGCCGATGGGACAGCTCGAGCCGCAGCTGCGCGCCGTGCTGCGCGGCCGCATCAAGCACTTCATCAAGGAGCGCGGCCTGACCGCGATCCTGGTCACCCACGACCAGACCGAGGCCAATGCGCTCGCCGACCGCATCGCGGTGATGGAGGGCGGCGTGCTGCAGCAGTTCGATACTCCGGACCGGATCAAGGAGCGCCCGGCCAATCTGTTCACCGGCACCTTCGTCGGCGAGCCGCCGATGAACGTCTTCGAGGCCTTTGTCGGCACCGCCGCCGGCCGCATCAACCTGCGGCTGCCCGACGGCCTGTCGCTCGATTACGATAAGGATGCCTTCAGCGCCCCGGTTCGCGACCAGTTGCTCAGCCGCGAACGGGTGGTCATCGGCATCAGGCCCTACGCGGTCCGGCGCTCGAAGGAGGGTGTTCCGGCCAGGGTCTCGGCCAATCAATGGCTCGGCGACCAGACCCACATCGCCGCCGACTTCGCCGGTGGCTCGCTGGTTCTGGTCGAGCATGACCGCACGCGGCTCGACCTCGGCGCGCCGATCAATGTCAGCATCGATCCGAAAAACCTGCATGTTTTCGACCAGGCCAGCGGCAAGGCCATCTCGCACGGCATGGAACTCGCGTGATGCGTGATCTTCTGATCGGCATCGACGCCGGCACCTCCGTCATCAAGTCCATCGCCTTCGACACGAAGGGCCGGCAGATCGCTGCTGCGGCAACGCCGAACCATTACGAGACGCTGCCGGGCGGCGGCGCCGAACAGGATCTGGCTCGCACCTGGGCCGATGCCGCCACGACGCTGCGCCAGCTTGCCGACAAGGTGCCCGATCTCGCCAGCCGCACCGTAGCCATCGCGGTGACCGGGCAGGGCGACGGCACCTGGCTGATCGACGCCAAGGGCGAGCCGGTGGCCAAGGGGTGGCTGTGGCTCGACGCGCGCGCCGCCGGCGTCGTCGAGGAGATCCGCGCGCGGCCCGATGACCGGCTGCGTTTCGAAAAGACCGGCAGCGGGCTCGCCGCCTGCCAGCAAGGCTCGCAGTTCGTCTTCATGAAGCGCACCATGCCCGAAATGCTCGGCAAGGCGGCAACCGCCTTTCACTGCAAGGATTGGCTCTATTTCAAGCTGACCGGCGAGCGCGCCACCGACCCGTCCGAAGGGACCTTCACCTTCGGTGATTTCCACACCCGCGACTATAGCGAGGATGTGCTAGACGTTCTCGGCGTCGCCGATCTCAGGCACCTTTTGCCGCCGATCGTCGACGGCACCAGGCACAGCACCGGACTGTCGCCGGCGGCGGCCGCCGTCACCGGCATGCTGGCCGGCACACCCGTCGTGCTCGGTTATGTCGACGTCGTCTGCACCGCGCTCGGCGCCGGCCTTCTCGACCGCGAGCGCAAGCCCGGCTGTTCGATCATCGGCTCCACCGGCATGCATATGCGGCTGGCCGAGACCCCAGACGATGTGCAGCTCAACGAGGCGGCGACCGGCTACACCATGGCCATGCCGGCGCCCGGCGTGTTCGCGCAGATGCAGTCCAACATGGCGGCGACGCTCAACATCGACTGGGTGCTCGGGCTTGCCTCGGGCATTCTGGCCTCGCAAGGCATAAGCCGCAGCAGTGGCGAGATGATCGCGCTGGTCGATGCCTGGATCGCGGCCTCGCGGCCGGCCTCGCTGCTCTATCAGCCCTACGTCTCGGAAGCCGGCGAGCGTGGGCCGTTCGTCGATGCCAATGCGAGGGCCGGTTTCGTCGGCATTTCCTCGCGGCACGGCTACGCCGATCTCGTCCGCGCCGTCTTCGAAGGCTTGGCCTTCGCCGCGCGCGACTGTTACGCCGCCATGGGGCCGCTGCCGCGCGAAATCCGCCTGACTGGCGGCGCCGCCAGAAGCCCGGCGCTGCGCAAGATCCTTGGCGCGGCCATTGGCGCCGACACGCGCACCAGCGCGCGTGAGGAGGCTGGTGCGGCGGGTGCGGCGATGATCGCCGCGGTCTGCGTTGGTCAATACGCGTCCATGGACGACTGCGTCGGCGAATGGGTGACGCCGCTGCTCGGCGAGGCCGAGCCGAGCGACCCGGACCTCGCCGCGATCTACGACAGGATGACACCGTCCTACATGCTGGCGCACCAGGCCTTGCGGCCGGTCTGGCGCGCCATGGCGACATCGCAGGAAAATTGAGAAGTCGAGTATGCGTAAAAAGATAGCGATCATTGGCGACAACTTCATGCTGCCGGAGGTGTTTCGCGCCAAAATCGAGAAGGTCGCCAGTGGCGACCTCGATATCAGGACATTGCAGACGGCCTGGCCCGACGAGCCGATGGAGTTCGGCAATGCGGCGCTCGGCCTCGACAAGGTCAAGGAATATTTCGGCCATCCCGACGAGGTCGTCGATTTCATCGGCGACGCCGAAATCCTCGTCACCCAACTCGCGCCCCTGTCGGAAGGCATGATGCGGCGCCTGCCTGATCTCAAGCTGGTCGCGGTGTCGCGCGGCGGGCCGATCAACATCGACATGGAAGCGGCCAAGGCGCACGGCATCGCCGTGGTCAATGTGCCCGGCCGCAACGCCACCGCCGTGGCCGAATTCACCATCGGCGCCATCCTGGCCGAAACGCGGCTGATCCGGGTCGGGCATGAAGCCCTGCGCAAGGGGGAATGGCGCGGCGATCTCTACCGCGCCGACCGCACCGGCCGCGAGCTCAACGAAATGACCGTCGGCGTCGTCGGCTACGGCAATATCGGCACGAAAGTTGTGCGGCTGCTGCGTGCCTTCGGCTGCCACGTCCTGGTCAGCGATCCCTATGTGCAGTTGAGCGCCGATGACCGCAACGCCGGCGTCGAACTGGTCGCGCTGGACGATCTCCTGTCGCGGTCCGACGTGGTGACGCTGCATTCACGGGTGACGCAGGAGACACGCGGCCTGATCGGCAAGGACACGATCGCGCGGATGAAGCCGGGAGCGATCTTCGTCAATACGGCGCGCGGGCCGCTGGTCGACTACGACGCACTCTACGAGGCGCTGGTTTCAGGGCAGATCGCCAGCGCCATGCTGGAAACCTTCGCGGTCGAACCGGTGCCCTCGGACTGGCCCTTGCTGCAGCTGCCAAACGTGACGCTGACGCCGCATATCGCCGGCGCCTCGGTCCGCACCGTGACCTATGCCGCCGAGCAGGCCGCCGAGGAGGTGCGCCGCTACCTGGCCGGCCTGCCTCCGGTCAATCCGTGCTGAGAATGATGGCTATGCAACGCAAATCACTCAGCGAGGCCACTGGCAAATGAACGACGGCCCTGACATCGTCGACCTCTTCGTCATCGGCGGCGGCGTCAACGGCGCCGGCATCGCGCGCGATGCCGCCGGACGCGGCCTGTCCGTGATCCTGTGCGAAAAGGACGATCTTGCCGAAGGCACCAGTTCGCGCTCGGGCAAGCTCGTTCATGGCGGCCTGCGCTATCTCGAATATTACGAATTCCGCCTGGTGCGCGAGGCGCTGATCGAGCGCGAGGTGCTGCTGGAATCGGCACCCCACATCATCTGGCCGATGCGCTTCGTGCTGCCGCACAGCCCGGATGACCGGCCGGCATGGCTGGTACGGCTCGGCCTGTTCCTCTACGACCATCTCGGTGGTCGCAAGCGGCTGCCCGCCACCCGCACGCTCGACCTGCGCACCGCGCCCGAGGGGGCGCCGATCAAGGACAGTTTCAAGCGCGGCTTCGAATATTCAGACTGCTGGGTCGACGATGCCCGCCTCGTCGTCATCAACGCGCTCGACGCCGCCGAACGGGGAGCCAAGGTCTTCACCCGCACCGCCTGCATCGCCGCCCGCCGCGAGGGCGGCGTCTGGCTTGTCGAGATGCGGGACGTCAGGACCGGTATCAGGACCGTCGTTCGGGCGCGCGCGCTGATCAATGCCGCCGGTCCCTGGGTCAACGACATCGTCAACCGCGTTGCCGGCCAAAATTCTAGGCGCAATGTACGCCTGGTCAAGGGCAGCCATATCGTCGTGCCCAAATTCTGGGAGGGCCGGCAGGCCTATCTCATCCAGAACAGCGACAAGCGCGTCATCTTCATCAATCCCTACCAGAACGATCTCGCTTTGATCGGGACCACCGACATTCCTTACGAAGGTCGGCCCGAGGATGTAACGGCGGATGAGAGCGAGATCGACTACCTCATCAGAGTGGTCAACCGCTATTTCAAGCGCGGCCTTGCGCGCAACGACGTGGTCCATTCCTTCTCCGGCGTCAGGCCGCTCTATGACGACAACGCAGACAATCCGAGCGCGGTGACCCGCGACTATATTTTCGAGCTCGACGCGCCGGAGGTGCAGGCGCCGCTGCTCTCCGTCTTCGGCGGCAAGATCACCACCTTCCGCAAACTGGCCGAGCATGCGCTGGACAGGATCGCACCGTTCTTTCCTCGCATGGGCAAGCCCTGGACAGCGAAGGCGCATCTGCCCGGCGGCGACATCGCCAATGCCGACTTCGAACAATTTCTCGGCGACCTCGCCAACGAGTATCCATGGATGCCCGCGACGCTGCTCAAGCATTACGGCCGGCTCTACGGCACCAGGACGCGGTCCGTGGTTGGCGGCGCCCGCTCGCTCGGCGCGCTGGGGCGGTGCTTCGGCAAGGACTTCTTCGAGCGCGAGGCGACCTATCTCTTCGAACAGGAATGGGCGCAAGACGCGGCCGACATTCTCGAACGGCGCACCAAGCATGGCCTGCATCTGTCCGCCGAGGAGAAGTCGGCCTTCGAGCATTGGTGCGCGAGCCGGCAGGCGAGGGCAGGCTGATGGCGCTCATCGCTCCTGTCCGGCGACGGCGCTGAAGGGATCGCGACCTTGGCCTTCACGCTCTCCCTCAACACCAATCCGCTGGTCAACCGCTTCGCCGAGCCGGACGATCTGATCGACACCATCGCCTACGAGATCGGCATTCGCGACGTGCAGCTCACCCATGAGTTCGTCAATCCGGGCTGGCCGGCGGCGACGATCGTCAAATTCGTCCGCCTGTTCCGCGACGCCATGAACCGCACCGGCGTGCGCGTCACTTCCGGCATGACCGGCCCCTATGGCCGGCTCAACCATTTCGGCCATCCCGATGCCGATGTGCGCCGCTACTATGTCGACTGGTTCAAGACCTTCGCCGATATCTCGGCGGAGCTTGGCGCTGACGGCATGGGCACGCAGTTCGCCATCTTCACGCATCGCGACTATGACGACCCCGCCCGCCGCGCCAGGCTGTTCGACATCGCACTGGACTGCTGGCGCGAGGTCGCCGAACACGCACGGGCGGCAGGCCTGACCTATTTGTTCTGGGAGCCGATGTCGGTCGGCCGCGAATTCGGCCACACCATCGAAAGCTGCCGGCTGCTGCAGGATACGATCGACGCGGCCGGCATGGCCATTCCGCTTGAGATGATGGTCGACATCGACCATGGCGACGTCACGTCCTCCAACCCGGCAGACGTCGATCCCTATGCCTGGGCCGAGGCCTTCCCCCTGAAGTCGCCGATCATCCACATCAAGCAGTCGTCGATGAACAAGGGTGGCCATTGGCCGTTCACCGCAGCCCACAACAAGGACGGCCGCATCACGCCTGAGAAGCTCCTGGAGACCGTGCGGCGCGGCGGCGGCACCGACAACGAAATCTGCCTCGAACTGTCGTTTCGCGAGCGCGAGCCGGTCGACCATCAGGTGGTCGCCATGATCCGCGAGTCGGTCGATTACTGGGCGCCGTTCATCGACGCCGGCAGGCCTGACCTGCTGCCGAAGGCTGGTTAGAAATCGGGCAGGAGCCGATACAGTCCCACCCGTTTGAAGAGGCCACGGCTCGAAATATTCCGACGATCCAACCGCCCGCCCGCCGGCGGAAAGGAATGCACCCTTTAGCGAATGTATATTAGGCAGGTCGAATGTTTTGTCGGCCTGCGAAGCTTAACTATGAGCAAAGGCAAACTATAAAAGATACTTTTGTTTAACTTCGCCATGCATACTGCGAACTGGCCAGATTTGCTTGTCCGGCTTTCCCGCCCGAATTGAGAATTCGTATGTCGGTTACACGTCGCACATTGCTCACGGCCGGAGGCGTCGGATTGCTGGTCGCGCAGGCGCGGGCGGCCAATACTCCGGGACAGCAAATTGAGAACGCCTCCGTTGTGAGCAATAATGCGCTGCGCATCGCAATGCCGGCCTTTGCCGCCAATCCATTTTTCCCGGCCGATGGATCGGGGGACACCGGTATAGACATGGAACTGGCCCGCGGCATAGCTGGCGAGCTTGGCGTCGAGCCGGTGTTCGACCGATCCGCCGTAACGTTCGACGGCATGGTGGAACAGCTGACATCGGGCAAGGCGGACATCGCGATCGGCAAGCTCAGCCGCACCCTTCGCCGTGGTCGATCAATCCTCTACTCCCGACCTTACGCCGTGCTGCACCAAGGGCTGCTGGCGAACCGTCTCAGCTTGGCGCGCATCACGCAAGGCAAGCCGCCCGAGCAGATCATCCGCGATTTCTCGGGCGATCTCGGCGTGATCGAGGGCTCTTCATTCGCTACCTATGCCGCCAAAACCTTTCCGCATGCGCAACTACATCGTTTTGCAGGCTGGGACATGGTTGTCGATGCGATCCGAAACGGGACGATTGACATGGCCTATCGCGACGATTTCGAGATCAAGAAGCTGATGGTCGACGATCCGTCGATGACGGTCGCCGCGCGCTCGATCACGCTGACGGACAAGGTGGACACGATCGCAATCGGCGTGCGGCCGGACAATCCGCATCTCGCTGCCTTTATCGACCTTTATCTCGATCTCGCGCGCGGGCAGCAGGTTCTCAACACCGATGAGATCATCGCCCGCTATCGATTGGGGAGCAAAGCCTGACGATGGCTATCTCGGAGGTAGCCGGACACCTGTCTTTCGATTGGCGCCTGGCGGCAAGGCGCGTATTGCGCTCGCCCGTGACGACGATCGCGATGATCGCGGCCGGGATCCTGTGCGGTCTCTACCATCCGGAGTTTTCTCATGCGATCAGCCCGATCGCGCAGCTCTATCTGAATTTCCTCAAGATGGTCGTCCTGCCCTATCTGGTCTCGTCGGTCATCTTCTCGATCGCCGCCATGGTCCAGGACCCGAAATCGGTCCGCTACCTGGGCAAGGTCGGCATCGCCGTGCTGGTCGTGTCGTTCCTGGCCGTGCTGGTGAGCGGCACCTATTCGCTGATCCTCCAGCCGGGCCAGATCGAGAACCCTCAGTCGCGCATCGAGCTTGGCGAGTTCATCAATTCCCAGGGCAGCGTATCCACCGATCTCGCATTCCCGTTCCAGCCGCCGCCATCCAACGCGGACCCAAATAGCGGACATTCGATCTTCCTGGATCTGGTGCCGAACAATGTCTTCAACGCGCTGGCCTCGGGCCAGACCATCCAGGTCCTGCTGTTTTGCCTGCTCTTCGGGCTCGCGATGGGCAAGATCCCCCAGCCCTCGTCGATGAGCCTGACGCAGGCGCTCAACGCGGTCTACCGCGCCTGCACCGTGCTGACCAACTGGTTCATCTGGGGATTGCCCTTTGCAACTTTCATCCTGATCGCCGACCAGACCGCGTCGACCGGCACCAAGCCGCTGACGCTGATGGGCGGCTATCTGCTGGTGATGGGGCTTTCCTGCCTGACATTCCTCGCCGGCGCATTCGCCATTATCGCCATCCGGTCGCGCCGAAGCTACTGGTCCACGATCAAGACCTGTCAGCCCCTTCTGATGGTGGCCATAACCACGCGCTCCTCGGTTGCCTCGCTTCCATGGGTCATCAACCTGTTGAGCGAGCGGTTGAGGTTCAACCTGGTGGTCGTCGAACTGCTCGTGCCGCTGCAGGCGGCATTGCTGCGGACGGGTCCGGCGCTGGTCTACACCTCGGGCGCCCTGTTCATCGCGCAGCTCTACGGCCATCCGCTCGCAATCCCGGATCTGCTGCTCGTCGGCATTGTCTCGGCGCTTCTGGCGCTCACCACCGGCGGCATGGGAAGCCTGCTCATCCTGTCCCAGATGTCTATCGTCTGCGGCTACCTGAAGCTTCCCTTCGAGGCGGCATTTGCCCTGTTCGTCGCCGTCGATGCGGTCGTGGACACGTTCATGACGCTGGCCAGCGTCTGCACCGTGGCGGCGAGCACGGCAATGATCGCGCCGGGCCATAGGGAGGTAACGCAGCCTGCCGAAGCAGTTCCCGGAGAGCTTGAAGCCGAGTCCGTCCGATGACCGACCAAGGGACCAGCCTTCAACTCGGCATCATCGGCGGCCTCGGGCCGCTGGCATCGGCCGACTTCTACTTGAAGCTGACCCGGATGACGCAGGCAGTCCGCGACAACGAACATGTGCCCGCCGTCATCCTCAGCGTGCCACAGCTGCCCGACAGGACCGAGGCTATCCTTGCGGGCCATGACGGGCCGCTGGCGTCGTTGAAAGCCGCAGTCTCGACACTCAACACGCTCGGCGTCGCCTGTATCGCAATTCCGTGCAACACGGCCCACCACTGGTATGGCCAGCTGACGGCGATCTCGCGAGCCGAGATCATCCACATCGGCGATGCGGTCGTGGCGGAAACCCGTCGCGGCCTGGACCGAGGCAAGGTCGCGATTCTCGCGACCCGGGGCACACTGGTCTCCGGCTTTTATCAGGACAGGATGTCGGCGGCGGGATTTGAACTCTGCTTTCCCGCGAGCACGGAATTTCAGGAGCGCGTCGACAGCGCGATCGGCCTCGTCAAGGCGGGTTCGATCGCGGAGGCCGCAGCCGAGACCGGGCGCGCGCTCGAGATCGCGCGATCGGCGGGCGCCGACACAGCCCTTCTCGGCTGTACCGAACTGTCGGTCGTGGCCGCCAGCCTTGACGATACAAACGGATTGGTCGTCATCGACAGCAATGCGGCCTTGGCGCGAGCCTGTCTGGCACGATTGGGCTTCGCCGCGCAGGAAGCGCGCGGCTTGCCGACCGTGTCGGAGCTGCGGGGACATGACCGATTTCCCTGGCAGTCGGCGCGGCGGGCCTAAGGCGGTCCACCGTTTGACAGAATCGCTGAACCGCCCCGGGGCAGCGGTCGTTCAGCCGAATTTCGGATCGAGGCTGCCCGATCTGTAGCGCTTGGCCATTTCCGAGACCGGTAGCGGCTTGATCTTCGGCGCGTTGCCGGCGGTGCCGAACTGCTCGAAGCGCTCCTTGCAGAGCTTCCTCATCGCCGCCATGGCCGGCGTCAGGTATTTGCGCGGGTCGAACTCGCTCGGGTTCTCGGTCAGCACCTTGCGGATTGCACCGGTCAGCGCCATGCGGTTGTCGGTGTCGATGTTGATCTTGCGCACGCCATGCTTGATGCCGCGCTGGATCTCTTCCACCGGCACACCCCAGGTCGGCTTCATCTGGCCGCCATATTTGTTGATGATCTCCTGCAGATCCTCCGGCACCGAGGACGAGCCGTGCATGACGAGGTGCATGTTCGGCAGGCGGCGATGGATTTCCTCGATGACGTTCATCGCCAGCACCGCGCCGTCGGGCTTGCGCGAGAATTTATAGGCGCCGTGGCTGGTGCCCATGGCCACCGCCAGCGCATCGACATGCGTGTCCTTGACGAACTGCACCGCCTGCTCGGGATCGGTCAAGAGCTGGTCGTGGCTGATCGCGCCTTCGACGCCGTGGCCGTCTTCCTGCTCGCCGCCGCCGCTCTCCAATGAACCCAGCACGCCGATTTCGCCTTCCACCGAGACGCCGCCCCAATGCGCCATGTCGACGACGCGCTTGGTGATGCCGGAATTATAGGCATAGTCGGCCGGCGACTTGCCGTCCTCCTTGAGCGAGCCGTCCATCATCACCGAGGTGAAGCCGTACTGGATGGCGGTGACGCAGGTGGCTTCGTTGTTGCCGTGGTCGAGATGCATGCAGACCGGGATGTCGGGGTGGATTTCGACCAGCGCGTCGATCAGCTTGGCGAGCACCACGTCATTGGCATAGGCACGCGCGCCGCGGCTCGCCTGCAGGATGACCGGCGACTTGGTCTCCTCCGCCGCCTCCATGATGGCAAGGCCTTGTTCCATGTTGTTCATGTTGAAGGCCGGCACGCCGTAGCCATGTTCGGCGGCGTGATCGAGCAATTGTCTCAGTGTGATGCGAGCCAACGATTAGTCTCCCGTATCTGGTTTCGAACCCGTGGTTGCGAGCTGTCCGCGCATCGTCCAGCCCACCGATGGTTCTGGCCGGAATTCCGCGCAACCGCAACCGTGACAGACCGTCCCGGCCGCAATTCTTGTTACAGCGTCGCGATAAAAGCCGACGAAATATCCCAAGGAAATATCTCATTATCACAAAAATAATGATACTTGTGCGACGATATCTGTCATATCTGAGCTCGATCAAGGCGCCAGGGTTCTGCTTTGGCGGGTCGGCGGCATGAAGAGCGACAACAGGCGGCAAGGCATAATGGATTTTCTGGTGGACGCCGGCGCGGCAAGCGTCGACGATCTTGCCTCCCGCTTTGGCGTCTCCCGGATGACTGTGCACCGCGACCTCGACGAACTCGAGGAAAGCGGCTTCCTGCGCAAGGTGCGCGGCGGCGCCTCGATCCAGCCGAGCAGCCTGTTCGAAAGCGATTTCCGTTACCGGCAGAAGCAGGCGATCGGGGAAAAGCAGCGCCTTGCGGCGGCGGCCATGACCATGATCGAACCCGGCCAGACCGTCATCATCGACGACGGCTCGACGGCGGGCGGCATTGCGCGCCATTTGGCGGATCTCAGGCCGCTGACGGTGATTACCAACAACCTCGCCGTCATCCAGGATCTGGCCGGTGCCGGCGGCATCAACCTGATCGCGCTGGGCGGCCAGTACTCGAAGAAATTCCACGGCTTCTTCGGCCTGCTCGCGGAGGCCTCGCTGCGATCGCTGCGTGCCGACGTCGCCTTCCTGTCGTCATCCGCCATCCATGGCGCCTCGGCCTTCCATCAGGACCAGGAAGTGGTGCAGGCCAAGCGGCTGATGATGGCGGCGGCGACGCGCAAATATCTGCTGGTCGATCACGGCAAGTTTGGTCGCAGCGCATTGCATTTCCTGACCGATCTCAACGCGTTCGACGCCGTCTTCACCGGGCGCGAGCCGGAGCCCGGAATGCGCGCCACGCTGGATGCGGCCGGGGTTTTGCTGACCGTGGTCGCCGACAAGGATTGAGGATCAAGGAGAGCACGCGTGGTTTACTGGGTCGGTACAAGCTGGAAGATGAACAAGACGCTCGCCGAGGCGCTTGATTTTGCAGGCGCGCTGGCCGGCTTCGTGCCGGGTTTCGACGATCGCATCCAGCCTTTCGTCATCCCGCCTTTCACGGCCGTGCGGGAGGTCAAGCGGGCGTTGTCGGCGACACGCATCCAGGTCGGTGCGCAGAACATGCATTGGGCCGATGCCGGCGCCTGGACCGGCGAGATCTCGCCGGTGATGCTGAACGATTGCGGGCTCGACCTGGTCGAACTCGGCCACAGCGAGCGGCGCGAGCATTTCGGCGAGACCGACCGAACGGTCGGGCTGAAGACCGCAGCGGCGGTCAGGCATCGATTGATACCACTGATCTGCGTCGGCGAAACGCTGGCCGAGCGCGAAAGCGGCAAGGCCGATGCGGTGTTGAGCGCCCAAGTCGAGGGTGCATTGCAATTCCTCGAAGGCGAGGCGAAAGGCGCAAAGATCCTGTTCGCCTACGAACCGGTCTGGGCGATCGGCGACAAGGGCATTCCGGCGAGCTCCGACTATGCCGACAGGCAGCAGGCGTTGATCAAGCAGGTCGCCGGCGGTCTGCTGCCGTCCGTGCCGCCGGTGCTCTATGGCGGCAGCGTCAATCCCGGCAATGCCGCCGAGCTGATCGGCCAGCCCAACATTGACGGCCTGTTCATCGGCCGCTCCGCCTGGCAGACCGAAGGCTACATCGACATCCTCCGACGGGCGTCGGCCGCGATCTGAATCAATCGAACTGGAAAGGATAAAAAATGAAAATAGCCATTGGAGCCGACAGCGCCGGCAAGCCGCTGCTCGACGTTATCGCCGCTCACCTCGCAACCAAGCCCGGCCTTACCGTCAGCGACCTCAGCCAGGCAGGCTTCTATGCCGACCTGTCGCAGAAACTCGCCCAGACGATCGTCGACGGCGAGAACGAGCGCGGCATCCTGTTCTGCGGCACCGGCATCGGCGTCTCGATCTCGGCCAACAAGGTGCCGGGCATCCGCGCCGCGCTCACCCACGACACCTATTCGGCCGAGCGCGCCGCGAAATCCAACAACGCCCAGATCATCACCATGGGCGCGCGCGTCATCGGGCCGGAACTGGCCAAGGCCATTGTCGACGCCTGGCTGGCCTCGGAGTTCGACGAGAAGGGGCCCTCGGCCAGCAACGTCCAGGCGATCAACAAGCTCGACGCGGCAAAGAGCTAAGCGAGACTTTTCTGCATCGCGCCGATGACGGTGACGGCTGAGGCCGCGCCCGGGTCCATGTGCCCGAGCGACCGTTCGCCGAGCCGCGACGAGCGGCCCTTGGCGGCGATCATGTCCTTGGTCGCTTCGGCGCCGCGCTCGGCGGCGGCGAGGGCAGCCTGCAGGCTTTCGGCAAGACTTTTTCCCGCTGCGTTGCTGGCGCCAGCCGCTTCGGCCGCGGGTTGCCAAGCATCGACCATGGTCTTTTCACCGGTCTCGGCCTTGCCGCGATCCCTGATGCCTTGCGCCATCGCTTGGAACAGGGCGACGACATCGCTATCCGCCAACTCGGCCTTGCCCCGGACGGCGGCGGCGGCGCGCATGAAGGCCGTGGCATAGAGCGGGCCCGACGACGCACCGACGGCGTTGAGGAACGATTTCGCGGCTGTGTTGAGCAAGCCCGTGGGTTCGGTCGCCGCCAGGTCGAGCGATGCCAGTGCATCGCGCACGGCGTTGAAGCCGAGCGCCATGGCAATGCCGTGGTCGGCGTCGCCGATCACGCCGTCGAGCTGGCAAAGCCGGTCCCTGTCGGCCTCGATCGCCACCGCGATCGCGTCGAACATTCTCTTCAGGTCGGAGGCGCCGATGGTCATGGAGCGCTCCTCAGCCGGCACGGAACATGGCGCAATCGCAGGGGTGGCCGAGCATCGCCTGCAATTCTTCGTCGAGATGGAAAAGCGTCACCGAGGCGCCGGCCATTTCCAGCGACGTGCAGTAATTGCCGACCCAGCTCGCATGGATGGAAACCCCGATTGTGTCCAATCTCTGCTTGACCCGGCGGTTCATGATGTAGAGCTCCATCAGCGGCGTCGATCCCAGCGAATTGACCAGCACCGCGACCTTGTCGCCACGCTTCGGCGCCATCTCGGCGAGGATCTTGTCCAGCATCTCGTCGGTGATCTCATCGGCGGTCTTGAGCTTGCCGCGCGCGATGCCGGGTTCGCCATGGATGCCCATGCCGATCTCCATCTCGTCGCCTCCGATCTCGAAATTCGGCCGCCGCGTCTGCGGCAGCGAGCATGGCGACAGCGCCACGCCCATGGTGAAGGTATGGTCGTTGGCCTTCCGGGCGACGCGCTCGACCTCGTCGAGGGGGAGCATGAGGTCGCAGGCCGCACCGGCCGCCTTGAAGATGAAGAAATTGCCGGCGACTCCACGGCGCTTCTGTCGCTGGTCAAGCGGCGCCGAGGCGACGTCGTCGGTGGTCAGCACGGTGCGCACCTCGATGTCGTCCATGCCGGCCATCTCGGCCGCCATGTCGAAATTCATCACGTCGCCGGCATAGTTGCCGTACATGAACAAGACACCGGCGCCGCCGCTGACCGCCTTGGCGCATTCGAGGATGGGATCAGGCGGCGGCGAGGCAAAGACGTTGCCGACGGCCGCCGCGTCCGCCAGCCCCTTGCCGACAAAGCCGAGAAAGGTCGGCTCATGGCCGGAGCCGCCGCCGATCACCAGCCCGACCTTGCCAGGCCGTGGCCCATCGCGGGCGATGATCGAGCGCGGGCTGCCGTCTACGCTCCTGAGATGGCGAGGATGCGCGGCGAGGATCCCTTCGAGCATCTCGTCGACGGCGCGGTTGCCGTCATTGATGATCTTCTTGGTCTGCACCGGCATCCTCCCGAACTTGCGTATTTCGCGAGATACTACAGGCTGTTACCGGGATTTCCACCCGGCTTCGTTGCTTCAGGTCGCGATCTTTTCTCGCGCGGCGAGAATCTCCACGCAGGCGTTGGCCGCCTCCTTGCCCTTGACCGTGAAGTGCTCGAAGAAGAAGCGATGATGCTCGGCGCTGTCGTGGAAATTGTGCGGCGTCAGCACCGCCGAAAGCACCGGCACGCCGGTCGACAGCTGCACGTTCATCATGCCGTCGATGACGGCGCCGGCGACGAAGTCATGCCGGTAAATGCCGCCATTGACGACGAACGCCGTGCCGAGGATCGCGGCATAGCGGCCGGTCCCGGCTAGCGTCTTGGCATGCAGCGGAATTTCGTAGGCGCCGGGCACGTCGAAGACGTCGACGGCAAAGCGTCCTTTGCCGATCTCGGCCAGTTCCGCCTCGAACGCCTTCACGCACTGGTCGACGATATCGGCGTGCCAGCGCGCCCTGATGACGGCGATGCGGATTGTTTCATAGTCTTTGGGGGAATGCTGATTCATGGGTCCATCCTTCCGTTTCGAACCAGAATCAGGACGCACGATACGAAATCCGGCCCGCCGGGGCGGTCCGTTTTCCGTTTCGTTCTCTTTCATCCGGACTCTGACCGTCGGCTCCGGAATCACACCGGATCTGCTGACCTTTCCAATTGTCTCGGAAAGCGCTCGCGGGCTTGGGCCGAAACCCTTACCGCCGGTGGGGACTTTCACCCCGCCCTGAGAACATTAACGGCTCTGTATGGAAGGGCAGGGGTGCTGCTGTCAACGCGGCAGGGGCCATTGGCCAATCACGTTTTGCCGACTGGAGCAACGCGGCAAGCGGATCGTTCTAGCGGGTGCGCCAGGCTGCAGCCAAAGCGGCAACCAGCATCAGCAAGGCCGCGACTGCCGCGCATATGGCAAAGCCGAAGCCGGAATAGAGCGGCCCGAAGCCGGTGGTGCCGACGAAGACCGCCAGATAGGTCACCGCGCTGTTCAGCCCCATGACCGTGCCGCGCCGCGAGGGGTCGAGCGCCGACAGGCGCATCACCAGCACATTCAGCCCGAAATGGTTGGCAAGCCCCCAAGCCGCGACCATCGCGAGGGTGAGGCCATAGCTGCCGCTGGTCGCCGCGATCGCCACATAGACGATGGCGACGAGCAGATAGGCAAAAGGCATGACGCGCCGGGCGCCCAGGCGATCGATGACGCCGTCGAAGAGCGCCGCCGTGCCGAACCCCGCGCCATAGGCAAGGGCGGCCAGGCCGTTGGCGCTGACCGGCTGCCCAAGCCCGCTGTGGAGATGGTCGCCGAGATAGCCATAGACACCGTAGAAGGCGGTCATGAACGCGCCGCAGGCGATGAGAAGCGGCACGATGCCGGGGATGTTCAGCGCCGCGAGCGGGGCAGGCGCCGGTCCAGCCTTCCTGACATCCGGCAGCGACGATGCCGTGAGGCCGCCGAGCGCCAGCGCGGCCAGCAGCGCCACCGCGGCGAAGACGGCGCGCCAGTGGACGAGATCGGCAAGCACCGCCGACAGGGAAACGCCGGCCACCATGCTGAGCGTCCAGCCGGTCAGCACCACGCCGATCGTGCCGCTTTCGCGGCCGGGCGGAGCGATGGCCGCGGCACTGGCGTAGATTGCCGGCATGGCGATGCCGGCGGCGATCCCGGCGACAAGCTGTGCCGCAACCAGCGCGGTCACCGTCGGCGCCGCGGCGCTGGCGACCAATGCCAATGCCAGCAGAAGCAGGGCTGCCTGCAACATCCGGCGGGCGCCTACCCGGTCGATATGGCGTGCCAGGAACAGGGCGCTCGCCGACGTGCCGAGGCCGAAGGCCGCAGCCGCCATCATCACCATGGGAACGCTGGTCGAAAACGATACGGCCACGGCCGGCGCGATCGGACCCAGCACCAGCGAATTCGAGCCGATCACGGCGATGCATCCGGTCAGGAGATAGGCCAGCGCCGGGATGGACGGCCTTGTGTTCGCGCTCAAGGTTGCGGCTTGATCGTTGTTCGACATATCAGCATAATGGCCGTATTAAATTCCGTGACAATCGGGAATACCGCTATGGATGAAGAAACAGATGGCATTCCGCGGAACAGGTCGGCGGCTCGGGATGTCGACGCGATCGACCGAAAAATATTAGGCGTTCTGGTCGATGACGCGACGGTCAGCTATGCCGAACTCGGCGATCGCGTCGGCCTGTCGCCGCCGGCAGCGCATGAGCGGGTCAAGCGGCTTCGGCGCAGCGGCGCCATCCGCAGCACATCAGCCATCATCGATCCAAACGCGGTGCGGAAGCCGCTGCTCACCTTCGTCCATATCGACACCAGCGGCTGGGGGAAGACCCCGGAACTGATGGCGATCTCGCAATACCCGGAAGTCGAGGAAATCCACACCGTCGCCGGCGACACATGCGTCTTGCTCAAGGTACGTACCGAGGACACCAAGGCGCTTGAAGGACTGCTGTTGCGTCTCTACGAGACCCCCGGCGTCACCTCGACGCGCAGCTACGTGGTTCTGGCGACCTATCTCGAACGGCCGGTGCAGCCCGGCATCACGACGCAGTGGCCATCGCCAAGGCATATGGCCAAGCCGCTGTACTAGCTCCCCAGCCGGATCGTCTCGAAATAGGCGTCTGTGCCGACCTGGCCGCCCTTCAGCGCGATCTCCAGGCCGTCGATCGCGCCGCCGCCATGAGCGACGCAGAGCGGCGATCCCGGCGATTGCGGCAGCGGCATGCGCACGGTCAGCGCGTCGATGGCCAGTTGTCCGAGCGCGTGGCTCGACGTGTCGCCACCGGCGATCACCGCGCGCTTGAGTTTCTGCTCGGCGATCAACCGGCGCAGGATCGTCCCCAGCGCCCGCCCGAGCGTGTTCCGGGCGCCCTCGATCCGGTCGATCTCGACGCCGCGATCGGCCTGTGGACCGAGCGCGGTGTAGAGGATGACGCTGCGGCCATTGGCCAGGCTCGCCAGTCCGGCGGCGACCGCCTGCTCGATCGCTTCGCCCGCACTTTCCGAGACCAGTCGCATCGCATCCATGTCGACACCGTCGAAGCCATGGGCAAGGGCGTGGCGGATCTGCTTTTCCGTGGTCGGCGAGACGCTGCCCGACACGACGGCGAGCCGATCGACCGGGCCGGGCGGTGCGAATGTGGCATGCCCCGACACGATGCCCTTGGCGGCCCACTCGGCAAGCAAGGCATATTCGGCGCCGGAGGATCCGACGACGAAACCATGGCCCGTCCCGTGGATGCGCCAAAGCTGTTCGCCGACCCGTTTCTGCGTCTCACGGCTGTCGACGTCGAACAGGACGACGTCCTTGTCCTGCAGCAATCGGTCGACCGTTTGCGCGAGATCGTCCGCCTGCAATGTCGCGAGGTCGATGAGGCCCGAGCTGAGGCTGGTCTGGCGCGAAAGGTGGACGAGCAGGTCGGCCTCGTTCATCGGCGTCACCGGATGCCTGCTCATCACCGGATGCCTGTCGATGCGGAAATAGGCGCCGCGGAACGCCGCGAAAAGATTGCCGAAGGCCGTGTAGCGCTTGAGCTGCGGCGCGCCGACCACCATCGGCACGCTGCTCTGGCCGAAGATGCGCCGGCCGATCTCGATGGCGCGGCCGATATTGCCGACCGCCGGGCTGGAATCGAAGGTCGAACAGATCTTGTAGTGGCAGAGCGCCGCGCCGAGGCCCTTCAGCCATTCGAAGGCCGGCGTCAGGTTTTCCTCCATCCATTGCGGCGTTTCGCTGCGGCTGGTGCCCGCCAGGCCAATTGCGCGGCAATGGGAAAACCGCGCCAGCAGGGACGGGTCTGGCTGGCGCATGAACAGCACGGTCGGCACGCCGCCGAGTTCGAGCGCCTCCATCACGTCGGTCGAGCCGGTGAGGTCGTCGCCATAGTAACTGAGGAGCAGGTTCCGCGCGGCCATGCTCATGCCGCCTTGCCGTCGCCGAATTTCTCGATCGATCTCGCCAGTTCGGGGTGATCGCGGGCATAGTCCGCCAGCGCGATGCCCTCGACCGCCGCCTGCCAGGCTTGCAGAACGGCTCGCACGCCGGCGCCGGGGCCATCCGGATGGCTGACGATGCCGCCGCCGCAGAGATAGAGGAGATCGAGCGTGCGGCCGGTACGCTCATAGGTTTCGGGCGCCTGACCGCCCCATTGGCCGGAGCAGGCCACCGGCAGCGCGCAATCCTCAGGCGAAAACAGCGGCGTCGTCACCGCCTCGAAGGAGCGGATGAAGGAATCGTCCGGCTCCCAGTATTTTGAGCCGATGCCGTTGATCTGGAATTGGTCGACGCCGAGCAGCCGCCAGAATTGCTGCCAAACGCTGAAATCCATGCCGAGTCCGGGATGGCGTGTCAGGATGTCCCAGCCATTGCGATGGGCATGCAGCACCAGCCCGGAGCGCTTTCTCAGATAGGCCATGCCGCCGAAGCCGATGGAGTTGATGTTGACGACGGCGCAATTGCCGCCGGCTTCGAGCACCAGATCGTGGTTGCGCATCATCTCGTCGGGATCGGCATGCGAGATGCCGAAAGCATACATCACCTTCTTGCCGGTCTTCTGCTCGTGGTCGAGGATGAGGGGCATGATCGCCTTCACCCGCTCGGCAAGCGGCGAATAGGCCGGGCTCATCAGCTTCTCGTCGTCCTTGATGAAATCGACGCCGGCCTCGATCAGTTCGCCCACCATTTCGGCCGTCTCGTGCGGCCTGAGACCCAGCGCCGGCTTGACTATGGTGCCGATGATCGGGCGGCCTTCGACCCCGGTCAGCCTGCGGCTGCCGGCGGCACCGAACTGCGGGCCCGGATGGGCGCCCCTGAATTGTTCCGGCAGCTTCATGTCGATGACGCGGATGCCGGACAGGCCCCGGATCGAATAGGTGCCGCCGATGGCGATGGTCATCAACGCCGAAAGATCGGTGCCGATGGCATCGAACGGGAAGCCGATGTCGACGTCGGCGCGCCGGAAGGGGCCGTTGCCGGACCCGGGCAGTGATGGTTGCCCGGCATCGGACAGGGGCCGGATCGCCAGCACGCGCGCCGCCACGCGCGCCTTCAGCTCCTCGGTCTCGCTCGGCAGCGCGACGAAGGTGCCGGTCGACTGGTCGCTGGCGATCTTGGCGGCCAGCGCCTCGATGTTGCCAGGGGTTTCGATGCGATAGGTAAGCGTGATCATGGTTGGCCGGCCGCTCGAAAAGGGTTCGAAAAAAGTTTCGTCGCGCAGGAAATCTGGTATAATGAGTACATAAGTATTGCAAGAAATATCCTCGCCTCGACAAGAGCGGACGGGCTGCGGCAATTCCAGGAAAACTGTACAACGGTTTCCGTTCGGAATTGTGTGAGGCCACAGGGCTGGAGCGACCCCGCTCCAGGCGCGGGCATTCCGGTAATCCCGCCGGGAATGCTAAACAGGAACCGGGCCAGGGAGTGATTCGTCACGATGAACCGTTCGGAGCCGATCGTCCGGCGCAAACTTTCCGACGAAGTCTTTGCAAGACTGAAGCGGCTGATCACCAGCGGCGAATTGCAGCCGGGCGACGACATGCCGTCCGAGCGCGAACTGATGGAGCGCTTCGAGGTCGGCCGGCCGGCGATCCGCGAGGCCATGCAGGCGCTGAGCAATATGGGGCTGGTCGCCATCTCGCATGGCGAGCGCGCCAAGGTGCTGCAACTGACCGCCAAGTCGATCATCAAGCAGGTCGACGGCGCGGCCAAGATCATCCTGTCCTCGTCCAGGGACACGCTGGAACACCTGAAGACCGCGCGCATCTTCTTCGAGCGCGGCATGGTCAGGGAAGCGGCGGAAAAGGCTACATCGGAGGATGTGCAACTGCTGAAGGCGACCGTGGCCGAGCAGCGCGCCGCGCGCGGCGATTCCGAAGGCTTCATCTCCGCCGACATGAAGTTTCACACCCAGATCGCGACCATTTCAGGCAATCCGATCTATGTCGCCGTCAGCGAAGCCACGCTGGGCTGGCTGAAGGAATACCACACCGAAATGCTGATCTGGACCGGCAAGGAAAAATACACGCTGACCGAGCATGAGGAGATCATCGACCGCATCGAGCAACGGGATGCCGACGGCGCCGAGAAGGCGATGATCAAGCACCTCGAACGCTCGCGTGCGCTCTATGTGATGAATTCCGAGAAGTGATGCCCTAGCCGACGCGGGCAATGGCGTAGGGCGACATCACCAGATCGCCCTGGCCAATCACGGAAACATCGACTGGGACATTGTTCGCCGTCAGGTTCGCCAGCCAGACGATGGTCTCGCCCGAGACAGAGCGGCCGGCCAGCGCCAGCACCCGCGTCTCGTCGCTCGTCGTGGCGCAAACATGCGTCAGCCCAGCCAACGCACAAAGCCCTTCGATGGCCTGGAAGATCGGCCGCGGCGTTCCCTCTGCGACGGGTTCGCCCGGTCCCGCGACCACGCCGAAAGGCCCGGCGAAGCTGGACAGTGTCAGCATCTCCAGCCCCGCCGGCGCGACGCGCGCGGCGTAGCCGATGGTCCATGCGGCGGCGAATTGCGCGGCATGGCGGGGATCGCGGTTGGCCATGGCGATGCGCTGTCCCCGCGAATTGTCCTTGGTCGCGCCGCCATAGGGGTTCTGGCGCATGGCGATCGTCGATGGCCCGATCCGGTAGGGCTTTGTGCCGAAGATCGCCCGGCTTGACCGGGTTATGAAGGGCAGCGCCTCCAGCGACTGCATGACGCTGAGATCGTCGGCGGCATGCACGATCGGGTTGGTGCAGTGCGTGATGAAATCGAGCTGGCTAGCCGGAACGCGCTTGCGGTTGAGCTCGGTGAAATAGCTGAACATGCCGCCGCCAAGGCGGAGGCCGGGAAAGGCGCGCCGCGCCGCCGCGTAGACGTCATCGAGCGGCGGACATGCCGGCCAGGCGCTGCCCGGCGGTGTCGACTGACGGTCGACCGCGGGCGACACCGCGATGGCGTCGAGCCGCAACCCTGCGTGACGCGCCATGTCGGCGACGTCGGAAAGTTCAGCGTCGAGGTCGCCGGTGCAGGCGAGCACACATTCCAGCGTCGTCGAAACGGGATAGGCGGCGGCGAGCCGGGCATGGGCACGCAGCGCGTCGAGGCCATGGCCGCGCGTCGGATCGAAATGGAAAAGCAACTGCCGGGAACCGAGCCTCGCCAGCAACGGCAGGTCGGCAAGGGTTGCCTGGACATCCTCGGGATAGATCACCACGCCGATGTCAGGCAGCTTCGAGCCGGCTTCGCCGAGTTCGACGCGGACCGGTTCGGCCGCCGCTGCCGAGGCAGCCACATTGGCGTCGCCGGCAATGCGCAAGCTGATCGTCTGGCGCACTGGCTCTCCGGCCGGCAGCATATAGGGCCATGGCAGCGCCAGCGGCCGCACATAGGTCTTGTAGGAGGCGTCTGACCAGTTGCGCTGGTCCTCCATCTCGAATGTGTCGCCTTCCATCCGGCATTGCGCGGTAACGCCGGGCCGCACCCTATGCGTGATGGCGCGCAAATCCTTGAAGGGCTGCCACGGGTCGATCAGATCGGGCAGTTCCGTCTCGACCACGCTGCCGTCGGTGTGCTCGACCGTTACCGGGCTGCCGGCGAGGCCGGCGATCGGGTGCAGGATGCAGAAGCCGCAGCGGTTGGTCTCGAAGTCGCTCTCAGGAAGCGCGGTCACATCGAAGATCAGCCGCCCGTCGGCAAAGCCTTCGATCGTCGCGTGGAAGCCAAGCCGGCTGCCGGCGGGGCCTAGGCAGCTTGCCGCGTAGCCGACGGCGAAACGGTCGTCCCTCTGGTCGATGGTCAGCTCCGTCAGCTCAGGCTCATACGTGCCCCAGTCACGGTCGCGCACGATATAGGCGATGGCGCGCAGCACTTCGGTTCCGCCATGGCGGATGGTGCGCAGATTGCCGTTGACCAGCTCCGCGCTCAATGCGCCCGCCTGCAGCAGGATCGGCGCCGCTTCCGCCGTCCGTGTGCCGTAAAGATCGAAAGCGTCTGATGTCATCTGAGCAAGGCGTCGATTTGCACCGGTTCGCGGCTGGCGGCGCCGGCATAGGCGGCTTCGACGAGCGCAAAGGTTTTCAGATTGTCGGCGCCCGAGGTCGCCGGTTCCTTGCCTGATGCAAGGCGGTCTATCCAGTGCTTCTGGATCGCCAGCACACTTTCCTGGATGTTGTGCCATGGCCGCGAGGCCCAGGGCAGCAGCGGCGGCGAGACATCGCTCACCTTGGTCCCGCTCTTGCCGGTGACGGTCAGCCGGTACCCTTGCGCCAGCCGGATCGTGCCGTCGCCGCCGTCGAGTTCGATCAGCGTTTCCGGAAATGGCTCGACGGCAAGCTTCGTCGCATAGCTGCAATCGACGATGGAAGTGGCGCCGCCGCCATGGTCCATCAGCATCGTGGCGACATCCTCGCCGGCGATGGCCGGGTTGATGCGCGCCGTGCGGGCGGTGAGGCTCGACACGTCGCCGAGCAGGAAGCGGGCTATGTCGAGGATGTGGATGCCAAGATCCTCGATGATGAAACGCTTGCCCGTCGCCAGATAGGGCTGGCCGGAAAACACGTCATAGCCGGAGCGGAACGAGATGCGGCCGAAGAAGGGCGTGCCGATCTCGCCGCTGTCGAGCACCGCGCGCACCGCCTGGATCGGCGACTGCCAGCGAAAGTTTTCGTGGATCATCAGCGGCACGCCGGCATCGGCGCAAGCCTTCACCATCGCCTTGGCATCGCTGAGCGTCGGCGCGAAGGGTTTCTGGCAGATGACAGGGACGCGGTGGCCGGCTGCTATTTCGACCAGCGCACGATGGCTGCCCACCGTGGTGGCGATGTCGACGAAGTCGAGTTTCTCCGCCGCGAACATCGCCGCCGCATCGGCGTAGCGCCGCGCCACGCCGAATTGGTCGCCGACGATCCTGAGCCGTTCCGGATCGCGGTCGCAGATGGCGACGATCATGGCGCCTTCGATGTCGCGCCAGGCATGCATCTGGTTGACGGCGAAGAAGCCGCAGCCGATCAGCGCTCCACGCAACGCAGCCATTCTCAACCCGCCTTTGCCATCTGCATCAGGGTAACACGCTGCTGCAGCCGGCGCTGCGCCTGGTCGACGACGACGGCGACGATGATGACCAGGCCTTTGATCACCATCTGCCAGAAGGAACTGACGCCCATCATCACCAGGCCGTCCGACAGGATACCGATGACGAAGGCGCCGACGATGGTGCCGCCGATCGTGCCGCGCCCGCCAGACATCGAGGTGCCGCCGAGCACCGCCGCGGCGATGGCGTTCAATTCGAAGCTTTCGCCGGTCGCCGGATGCGAGGCCATCAGCTCCGACGAGATGATCAGGCCGACGATCGCCGCGCAGAAGCCGGAGAACATGTAGACGAACATCTTGACCATGTTGACGCGCACGCCCGAGATGCGCGCCGCGCGCTCATTGCCGCCGACGGCGAAGATGTGGCGGCCAAGCGGCGTGTAGCGGGCGAGATAGGCAGCCCCCAGCGCCACCACGATCAGGATCCAGATCGACACCGGCAGGCCGAGCAGCCGGCCGGCGCCGAGGAAGCCGAAGCCGGTGGTGCCGAGTTCCGGCTTGCCGACCAGGTTGGGGAAGGTGCGGCCGTCGGAGGACAGCAGCGCGAAACCGCGCGCCACATAGAGTACGCCGAGCGTGGCGATGAAGGGCGCGACGTTGAGCCTGGTGATCAGCAGGCCGTTGACCGCGCCGATCGCTATGCCGACCAGAAGCGTGATCAGGGCGATCTCGACCACGTTGAAATACACAGTGTAGCCGATCTGCAGGTCGATGCCGTTGAGCACGAGATAGCCGGCCACCATGCCGCACAGGCCGACGATCGAGCCGACCGAAAGGTCGATGCCGCCGGTGATGATGACGAAGGTCATGCCCATGGCGAGGAAGGCGTTGAGCGCGACGTGCTTGGCCATAAGGATCAGATTGGCGGCCGACAGGAAGTTGGGCGCCGCGATCGAGAAGAACACCAGCACGGCAATCAGCGCGATGAAAGTCCGGAGCTTCATCAACGTCAGCAGCGCGGAGCCGCCGGAGGCGGAGGGAGCGGCCGCCTTGGCCGGAATGTCAGTCATCAGCGTTGCTCTCCATGTACGGGGGCAAGATGTACGGGGGCAAGATGTGCCGGTCCGTGGCCCAGCGCCGACGCCGCGACGATCGCCGCTTCCGTCGCTTCGGCGCGGTCGAACATGCCGGTCAGCCTGCCGTTGCTCATCACCGCGATGCGGTCGGACAGCGCCATCACCTCGTCGAGATCGGAGGTGGCGAACAGGATGCCGAGCCCGTCGCGCGACAGCTTGCGCATGGTGCGGAAGACGTCGGCCTTGGCGCCGACATCGATGCCCCGGCTGGGCTCATCCATCAACAGCACTTTCGGTCCGGTGAGCAATGCCTTGCCGATCACCACCTTCTGCTGGTTGCCGCCCGACAGCGACGAGACTTCCTGCGCCGGATCGGCGACCTTGATCGCCAGTTCCCGCACCATCCGCACGACGGCCTGCCGCTCGGCGGCGCCCCGGATATGGAACAGGCGCACGAAGCGCGACAGGCTCGCCAGCGTCAGATTGCTGGCGACCGAGAGGATCGACACCAGCCCTTCGCGCTGGCGGTCCTCGGGGATCAAGGCAAGCCCGCGCCGGATGCGTCGCGTCGTATCGCGCTCCTTCACCAGCTTTCCGGCGATGAAGATCTTGCCGCTGGCATGGCCGTGACGGCCCATGATGCAGTCGAACAGCTCGCTGCGCCCGGCGCCCATCAGCCCGTATATGCCGAGGATTTCGCCGGCGCGCAGCGACAGCGAGACATGATCGACCGCCAGTCCGCCGGTGACGCGCGGCAGGCAGATCTCCTCGGCGCGGAAGATTTCCTCGCCGGGCTGATGCCCGTCGGCCTTGGCGAAATCCTTGGCGTCCGAGCCAATCATCTGCCGCACGATCCACTGCGTGTCGACGTTCTTCATCTCTTCCTGGCCGGTGATGCGGCCGTCGCGCAGCACGGTGATGTAATCGCCGATGCGGATCAGCTCTTCCAGCCGGTGCGAGATGTAGACAATGGCGACGCCGCGCGCCTTGAGGTCGGCGATCACCTTGAACAGGATCTCGACTTCCGCCGCGCTCAGCGCAGAGGTCGGCTCGTCCATGATCAGGATCTTGGCATCGAGCGAAACCGCCTTGGCGATCTCGACCAGCTGCTGCTGGCCAATCCGCAGATCCTCGACCAGCATGTCCGGCCGGATGCCGGCTTCGAGCCGGTCGAGGAATTCGCCCGCCCGCTTTTCCTGCGCCTTGCGGTCGATCTTGCCCAGCGGGTTGGTGATCTCGCGCGTGGCGAAGATGTTCTCGGCGACGGTCATGTTGCCGAACAGGTTCAACTCCTGGAACACCATGCCGATGCCGCGCGCCACCGCGTCTCCAGACGAGGAGAAGGAAACCGCCTCGCCTTCGAGCAGGATGCGGCCGGCGGTCGGCTGCTCGACGCCGGCGATGATCTTCATCAGCGTCGACTTGCCGGCACCGTTTTCGCCGACAAGCACGTTGACGGCACCCTTGCGAACCTCGAAGTTTGCCTGCTTGACCGCGACCGTGCCGGCATAGACCTTCGAGACATCCTCCAGCTTGAGGATGACATCGTGAGCGGGGCTCATGGCTTGGGCCCGATCTCGGCCTCCGCCGGCGTCACCAACGGCAGGTCCTGGCCGCCTTCGATCGTGTAGGCGCCGAGCACCTTGGCGGTGCGGCCCTCGAGTGCCTCGCGCGGCAGTTTGGAGAGCACGGTCTTGCCGGCATAGGCGTTGAAGGCCTTGCCGAACTGGGCGAAGTCGATCTGGTTGGTGAAGTCGTTGAACTGGACGAAATCGAGGCTGTCGCGCAGCGCCGTGCCGCGCATCGCCGGCCCGATCTGGATGCGCGCATCGGCCTTGCCGTCGCCGTCGACGTCGATATCCATCGTGCCCGCGCGCGACTGCGTGTTGGCGACGACGATCTTGCCCTCGACACGGACCGCGAAGGTCCATGGCGAGTTCGCCTGCTTCCTGGGGTTCCCGTATTTGGCGCCGGCCGCCGCCGGATCGGTTTTCGCCAGCGCCTGGACCTCTGCGAACGGCCCGGCCTTCTGGTTGAGATAGGGTATGACCTTCGAGGCCCAGATGTCCTCGACCATCTTGTCCGGATTGAAGGCAGGCGCGCTGTTTTCGCTCTGCGCCACGGGCGTCGGCAGGATCTTGCAGCCGCCAAGGCCAAGGCCCGCGAGCGCGGCAAGCGCCAGCCAGCTAAAAGGGGTCTGCCAGGTCAATGTCTTCGGCATGGCGGTCAAAAGCACCCGGAACGTGAAGTCGCGCAATTCCAGGAAAAATGTGGAACGGTTTTTCCGTCCGGAACCGCGTCAAAACAAAGAGTCAGGCGAGGGGCGAACCCGGAGGTCCACCCCTCGCAATCATATCGCGCCGGCTCAGTTCTTCAGCGCGAAGGTTTCGAGCTTGGCGGCATTGTCGCCATTGATGAGCACGCAGTCCATCAGCTGCTTTTCCTTCTCTGGCGACTTCTTGTTCTTGATGAAGTCGTTGGCCTGCTCGACCGCCATCTGCGCCTGGGCGTAGGCCGGCTGCAGCACTGTCGCCTTGATGCCGCCGGAGGTGATGGAATCGCGCACGTCGTTCGAACCGTCGAAGCCGACGACGATGACGTCCTTGCGGTTCGCTGCCGCGAGCGCCGCATAAGCGCCCATCGCCATCGTGTCGTTGCCGGAGATGACGCCCTTGATGTCGGGATTGGCCTGCAGGATCGATTCCATCTTGGAATAGGCCTCGGTCTGGCTCCAGTTGGCCGACTGCTGCGCCACCATCTTCAGGTCCGGATAGTCGTCGATGACGTCGTGATAGCCCTTGGAGCGAATGCCGGCATTGGTGTCGGATTCCTTGCCGACCAGCTCGACGAAATTGCCCTTCTCGCCCATCAGCTTGACGAACTCCTGCGCGCCGAGCTGGGCGCCCTGGTAGTTGTTGGAGACGATCTGCGCCACCGCAACGCCGGTGGCGTTGATCTCGCGGTCGATCAGGAAGGAGGGAATGCCTGCATCCTTGGCCTTCTGCACGGCGGCGACGGTCGCGTCGGCGCCGGCATTGTCGAGGATGATCGCCTTGGCGCCGCGGCCGATCGCGGTGTCGATCAGTTCGGACTGCTTGTTGGCGTCGTCGTCATGCACCAGCACCAGCGCCTCGTAGCCGAGTTCCTTGGCCTTGGCCTCGGCGCCGACGGCTTCCGCCTTGAAGAACGGATTGTCGTGCGAGGGAGTGATGATGGCGATCAGGTCCGCCGCGTAGGCGGGCATCGCCGTGCCGAGTGCCAGCACGCCGGCGAAGGCGGCAAGCGTCATTCTGCGTGTCAGTTTCATGAAGTCCTCCCGTTGAAAAAATGCCTTGATCGATCAAGGCCGCTGTCTGCGTCTGAATTCGTCAGGCTGCGGAGAATGCGGACCACTTCGGCTCAAGCCGTCGATCGGCTTTTTCAGAGCCGATCAGCACTCCCGTTCCCCGCCATCCTCCACTCGTCCGAGCTGCGAACTCCCAGCGAAGCGTGCCCGATCCAAGCCAGCAACAACTTAGCCAACTGGTATAATGAGTCAACCACAAATTCAGGTGATATGTACCTGAGATGCCTCAAGTGATCCGCTGGATGCTGGCCGCGATCTCTTCGGGCTCGAAGACGCGCTTCCAGTCGTCGCGCATCAGCACCGGCTTGCCGAATTCGATCGCCTTGTTGCAGGCGTCGGAGAACACGCCCTTGGTTTCGCCGAAGATGACGGCGCCGAGCACGTTCATGTGGCCGAGCAGAAAGTCGAGTGCCGCCTGCTGGTCGACGCCGCGCGCCACCACCTCGTCGACCGCTTCCTTCATGACGACCAGCAGCGAGGCGCACACCGTTTCCGAAAGGCCGGGCTCGAGCAGCGCCATCTGTTCGACGGAAACGCGGTGCGAGCGCATCACCGGCGCCCAGATGATCTTGGCGATGGCCTCGCCCTTGGCGTAGTCGGCTTCCGGTCCCTGCATCAGCGCGCTGACCATGTGCTGCTTTGCCTTGACGCCGCCGAAATAGTCCTTCTTGGCCGCCATGTCGGTCTCGTCGTTGAAGATCGGCGGATGGCAGGGATGGGTGACGAAGTAGGTCAGGTCGGGACGGTCGGGCAGATGGCCGGCGAAGGGTGCTGCCGCGTCGAGCACGATGACCATCGTGCCCGGCGCAAGCTTGCTCTCGATGCTGGTCGCGACCTTGCCGATATGGGTGTCCGGGACCGCCAGGATCACCACCTCGGCGCCTTTCAGCGCCTCGTCGGCGCTGACCGTGTCGAAGCCCAATCCGGTCTTCAGCCGCTCACGCCCGGCCTCGCTGACCTCGACATGGCGGATGGTGTAGGGCGAGCCGCGGAAATTGGTTGAAAGGCGGTAGCCCATTTTGCCGCCGGCACCGAACAGCGCGATCGTCGTCATCTAGCCCTTGCTCCCTGTGCTGGACGATTGGCGTTGCCGATCGTCACCTTGTCTACTGGTATGATCACTCTACCATAGATTGGCAAGAGAAATCATCATCCATGGTGTCATTCCGGTCGGATGGCCACGGCACTTTGTTCGGGTTTCAGCGTGCCGTCGTCGCCTGCGCGATCGACGGCGGCTCGTCGCGACAGTACCTGCCGGCCGGCCAGCGCCAGGACGAAGATCACGACGATGCCTTGCACGATGTCCTGCGCGCCTGGCGGCAGGCCGACGATCTGCATGGTGGTGACGATCAGGATCAAAAGGATGCTGGCGAACAGCGTGCCGACGGCGCTTGCCGAGCCGCCGAAGATCAGCGTGCCGCCCAGCACCACCGCGGCGATCGACTGCAGGAGATAAGGCTGGCCCATTTCGAGGAAGGCGCCGCCTATATAGGCGCCGAGCAGCAGCCCGTTGAGCGAGGCCAGCACCGACGAGATGATGAAGGCCGAAGCGATGACGCGGTTGTTGCGGATCGCCGCCAGCCGCGCGGCGGCGCGGTTCTGGCCGACCGCCGACAGCAATTGTCCGAACACCGTGTAGCGCAGCACGAAGGCGGTCGCGGCCACGCCGGCGATGGCGATGACGGCCATGATCGGCACGCCGGAGACGCGGCCCGTCGCCAGCGTCTTCAACAGCGGGCTGACGGCAAAGCCTGATATGGCGCGGTTCGACAGCAACGTTGCCGTCGCCAGCACATAGCCGGTCGCCAGTGTGGCGATGATGGCCGGTATGTTGAGCCCTACCACGAGCAGCGAGTTCAGCGCACCGACCGCGAGGCCGAGCAGGATCGCCGCGCCGACGCCGATGGCGAGGTTGGCGTCCTGGCCCTTGATGGTGAGCAGCGCGACGAAGGCGCTGAGCGTAATGACCGAGGCCACCGAAAGGTCGATATTGCCCCGCCCGGTGGTGACGACGAACATCTGGCCGATGCCGACGACGGTCAGGAACGAGGCCGACAGCATGATGCCCGACAGGCTGTTGAGGCTGAAGCGATTGGTCACCACCGACAGCACCAACCAAAGGACCAGCACGCCAATGGCCGACCAGACCCAGCGGTTCTTCTGCGCCCAGAGGCTGAAGGCGGCGAGGCCGTTCATTGTTCGCTCCTGCGGTCGGCGGTCAGGCTGCGCAGCGTCAGCAGGGCGATGAGCACCAGCCCTTGCGTCGCGGCGTTGAAGTCGCTGCTCACGTTCAGCGTGCCGAGCAGGGCGCCGATCAACGACAAGGTGACCGCTCCGGCGATGGCGCCGACCGGAGAGATGACGCCGCCGAGCAGCGAGCAGCCGCCCATGACCACGGCGGCGACGCTAAGCAGCGTGAACGAACTGCCGGAATTGATGTCGCTTGCCGTGTTGATCGCCGTCAGCGACAGGCCGGCGGCGGCCGCGAACAGTCCGGCAACGAGGTAGCGCACCAGCGCATAGCGGGTCGGCGACCAGCCGGAGCGGACCATCGCGGTCGGATTGTTGCCGAAGCCGCGCAGCACCACGCCGAGCGGCAGCCGGTCGATCACCAACACCACGAGCGCGACCGCGGCGATGAGGATGATGGAGGTGGGCAGGAAGCCAAGCGACCAGTTGAACATGGCCGACAGCCATTCGGGGCTGGCGCCGCCGGGTGTCGGCTGCAAGGCGTAGCCCAGTCCCATCCAGATGAAGGAGGCGCCGAGCGTGACGACGATGGCCGGGATCTTGCGCGCCTGGATCAAGCCGCCAAGCCCGGCATAGGCGGCGACCGCCGCCGCCAGCGTCAGCGCGCCGAGCCATGGCTGATCGTAGAGCAGCGTGGCGGAGAGCACGCTGACCAGGCCGGCAAAGGCGCCGACACCGAGGTCGATCTCGCTGCCGCCGACGATGAACATCTGCGCCGCCGTCACCAGCACCAGCGACAGCGCCGGCATCAGGAGCAGGTCGATCCCGAAGATAGAGGCGACCGCCGGATTGGCCGAGATCATCACCGCCAGCACGGCGGCGAGACCGATGAAGGGGGCCGCGTTGACCAGCCGGCGGGCAAGTCCGGCGCCGGGGGCGCTTTTCCCGGCGCCGACGCGGGTGTCCGCCTGCTGGGCGAAGGAGGCGCCAACGACGGCCGATTCCGTGATCGCCTCGCCGCTCAATTCCTTGACGATGCGTCCGCCCGAAAACACCAGCACGCGGTCGCAGGCCAAAAGCTCGGCGTCTTCGGTCGTGTGCCAGATCAGGGTGCGCCCGCCGCGCGCGATGTCGTTGCAGAGCCTGTAGAAATCCTGCTTGGTGGCGATGTCGACGCCGCGTGTCGGATCGTCGAGCAGCAGGATCGGCGTGTCGGCAACGAGCGCGCGGGCAACCAGCGCCTTCTGCTGGTTGCCGCCGCTGAGTTCGAGGATGTTAGAGCCGAAACGCTTGTCGTCGAGCCGCAGCCGGCCGGCCGCATCAGCCGCCGCCTCGCGGTTGGCGCGCTCCGAAACCAGGCCCAGTGCCGGACGGCGGGCAAGGCTGCCGATGCTGATGTTTCCAAGCACGCTCCACAGCGGGAACACGCCTTCCTTCTGGCGGTCGCCAGCGATGAAACCGGCGTCACCGCTCCTGGTCACCGCGGCACCCCTGGCGGTATCCGGCTCGAAGATGGTGTGCAGCAGCTCCTTCTGGCCGCTGCCCTCAAGCCCCGCCAGCCCGATGATCTCACCGCGTCCGATCGCAATGTCGTGGCCGAGTCCCGCTGTCAGGAACCCCGACAATCTGACCAGCGCCTCGCCCCTGCTGACGGCGGCGGCACTGTGCTGGTGGATCGAATTGGCGTCGCCGCCCATGAGTTGCACAAGTTGGCCGATCGAGGTGGTGGCGACATCGCCGCGCCAGGCGGTGCGGCCGTTGCGCAGCACCATCACCTGCGTGGCGATATCAATGATTTCCTGCAGCTTGTGGCTGATGAAGATGAAGGCGAGGCCGGATCTGGCCCGTTCGCGGATGAAGGCCCGCAACTGCCTGGAGCGGTCGAGGTCGAGCGAGGAGGTCGGCTCGTCGAGTACGATCAGCTTGACACCGGGCGTCGCGGCGGCGCGCGCGATCTCGACCATCTGCCGCTCGGCGATGGAGAGGTGGCCGACCTCGGCATTTACGTCGATGCCGTTGGCGGGAAAGACGGCGTCAAGCGCCGCGCGGGCGCGAGCCCGGTAGAGTGCGCGCCAGCCGGGCCGGTTGGCCGCCTCGCCAGGCGTCTCCAGGAAGAAGTTCTCGGCGACGGAAAGGTTGGCGCACAGCGACAGTTCCTGGTGCACCATGCGGATGCCGCGCCGTTGCGCCTCCGCCGTGTCGTAGTCGACGAAGCTCACATCCTGGCCGGCGAACGAGATCGAGCCCAGGGTCGGCGACGTCGCCCCGCACAGGATGCGCATCAGCGTCGACTTGCCGGCGCCGTTGCCGCCGACCAGGCCGATGATTTCGCCGGCCGAGACGGCGAGGTCGATCGCCGCATTCGCCAAGGTCGGCCCGAAACTCTTGGTGATCTTCGACAGCGAGACGACGTCCGACCGCGCGGCCGGCATCGTGGCGGCGGCATCTTCCGGGTCGGCTACGGCAAGATGGGACATTCGTCCTCCGTTTCTGTACGGGCAAGGACCGGGCGCGGCCGTTTGGCGGCGCCCGGTCCTTGGGCATTCGCGACCTTACTTGGTGAGGAGGTTCTGCTTGACCCAGTCGAGCGAATAGCTGGGGCTGATGATCTGGCCGCCCGGCAGTTTCGCATACTCCTTGAGATTGCTGGCATCGACGGTCGCCACCGGCATGATCATCAGCTTCGGCGCCTTGCCGCCCTTGAGCAAGGAAAGGCCGAGCCAGAACGCCGCGCCGCCAATGCCCGGCGTGGTGTTCATCGAGACCGTCTGGTAGCCGTTTTTGGCATTCTCGTCGGCCCACCATTTGACGAAGTCGGTGCCGCCGCCGCCTTCGATGATCGGCATCTTGCCGGCATAGTCGCCGCCATACTGGACGAAGGCCTGGGCAATGCCGACATCGTCGCTGCCGCCCTGGCCGAGCACGGCGTCGACATGCGGCAGCGAGGGCAGCACATTGGCGATCGCCGCCTGCGCGACCGAGGCTGTCGCTTGGCCGTAGACGGTGGCGACAACCTTGATGTCGGGATATTTCGCCAGCACCGACTGCTGCGCGTTGAACATGTCGTTGTCTGGCGCCGAGCCTTTCACGCCGCGCACCTGTATGACGTTGCCCTTGCCGCCGATCATCTTGAAGACGGCCTCGGCCTGGGCCGCCTTGTAGCCCTTGAAGTCGAAGTTGAGCTGGTAGTTGCAGGGCGCCGAAGCAACCGAATCGAAGGAAACGACGATGATGCCGGCCTTGCAGGCCTTTTCGATGATGCCGTTGACCGCGGTTTCCGAGGCGGCGTCGACGGCGAGCACGTCGACCTTCTTGAGGATCAGTTCGGCGATCTGGCTGTTCTGCTGCGCCACCGAGCCGTCACCGTTCATGACGATGTAGTCGGCGATCTGACCGGCCGCCTTGGCTTCCTTGGCCGAGGCCTCGAAAGCCTCCACCATCTGATGGCGCCATGTGTTGCCGTAATAGGCGTTGGCGAGTGCGATCACCGGCTTGTCCGACGATGCCATCGCCGGCAAAACCGAAACACTGGCCAGCGCGGCGCCGGCAAGCGCCGTTACAATAGAAAACTTCATGTTGTCTCCTCCCAAAAAACACCAGCCGACCCTGATCGGCCCGTCTGTCATTTCGTTATGGCGCCTCTTCCGAAAGACACCATACCATCTACATGTTATACCAGCATACCAAATAGGCAAGCCGGTCCGGAACCCGTTTGATTGCGTCGACGTCAGCCAGGCGCGGCCCGCCGGTTCGTCTGTCCTCACCCTGGTCAGTCGGCTGGCCTGTTCCGACAACCGCGTTGCCGTCGACCGATGGCTGGACGTTAGGTCATCATATATGTAATGTCAATTAATGGCGGGATTTTGCCTGTCGGTGCGACTCGGGATCGGGTATGCCTGGGAATGATCAGGAGAGATGCGGATGGAACCGGTCCAGAAGAAGAAGTTGTATGTCGAGGTGCTTGACCGGTTGATGGCGGCGATCTCGACGTCCGAATTTCCGCCCGGTTCCCAATTGCCGTCGGAAAAGGAACTGATGACGATGATCGGCGTCGGGCGCCCGTCGATCCGGGAAGCGATGCTGACGCTGCAGCAGATGGGGCTTATCCGGATTTCGCACGGCGAGCGTGCGCGCGTCATCAATCCGACGCCGGAGGTGATCGTCGATCAGGTCTCCGCGGCGATGGTGATGATGCTGGCAACGAATTCTCGCGGGCTGGAAGAACTAAAGGAAGTCAGGCTCTTGCTGGAAACCGGCCTGGTTCGGATAGCGACGCGGCGCGCCACGGCTAAGAGCCTGGAACGTCTTGCCGAGACCTTGCGCCACTTGCGCGACGCAAAGGGCGATCAGGCGCGATTTGTAACCGCCGACATGGAATTCCACGCCGTCATCGCGGAGATGAGCGGCAATTCGATGATCGCGGCCGTGGCCAAGGGCATGCTCGAATGGCTGTCCCGCTTCAAGCGCGATCTCGTGGCTGTGAAAGGCGCCGAGCGTCTGACCGTCGAGGAGCACGAACGGATCTACAAGGCGATCGCCAGCGGCGATGCGGAAGGCGCGAGCGCCGCCATGGCCGACCACATCGGCCGCGCCAATGAACTCTATTCGAAACTGGCTGGTGGCGGCGGGGGCTGACAGCGTACAAAATTTTTGACGAGGAAAACTCATGTGATGACATGATATCTTTTTGGTGCTATCGCTCCCGCCATGAAGATCATTCCAGCCGGAACCTCTGCATTGACCGGTCGCCTCAGCGCCACTTATCTGATCGAAACCCGCTACCCGTTGGAGGCTGCCGCAACTGCGATGGCCGGCGAGCAATCGAGCGGGACGTTCCGTGCCATACCGGGAGAGACACCGGAACTGCTGCGCAGGTTTGGGGCGCGCGTCGAATTCATCGAGGATATTGGCGAGGTCGAAGGTGAGGCGCTGCCGTTTTCGCGTGCGCCCAAAAATGCGACCGCCACCAGACCGCGCAGGGCCAAAGTGGGTCTTTCCTGGAACATCGAGAATACGGGTACCGTGCTGGCTTCGGTCTGGTCGACGGTCCTCGGCAATCTGTTCGAGCTGCATCATTTCTCGGCCATGCGCCTGCTCGACGTCAGCTTTCCCGACGCCTTCGCGGATGCCTATCCGGGCCCGGCCTTCGCCGTCGGAGGGACGCGTCGGCTGACTGGTGTCGAGTGGCGCCCGCTGATCGGCACGATCGTCAAGCCGAGCGTCGGCCTTTCGCCGGAAGAGACGGCACGGCTTGCCGATACGATGATCTCAGCCGGCCTCGACTTCATCAAGGACGACGAACTGATGGGAGATCCCCCGCATTCGCCGTTCGAGCAGCGGTTCGAGGCGGTCATGGCTGTCATCGACCGGCACGCCGACAGGACCGGGCGCAAGGTCATGTACGCGGCCAACATTTCCGGCGATATCGACCCCATGCGCCGTCAGCTGGATCTGATCGAGCGCCGTGGCGGCACCTGCGCCATGCTGGTCCTGAATTCCGTCGGCCTCTCGGGTGTCGTCGAGATGCGCCGGCATTCCACTGTCGCGCTACACGGTCATCGGGCCGGCTGGGGCCTCTTCGGCCGATCGCCTGATCTCGGCATGAGCTATCTCGCCTACCAGAAGTTCTGGCGCCTGGCCGGCATCGACCACATGCACGTCAACGGGCTGTCCAACAAATTCTGCGAGCCTGACGATTCGGTGATGGCCTCGGCCCATGCCTGCCTGACGCCGATGTTCGGCCGTGCCGACCGTCCCGATACGGTCATGCCGGTTTTTTCGTCCGGACAGACCGCGGTGCAGGCAGGCGAGACCTATGCAAGGCTCGGCTCCAACGACTTCATCTATTGCTGCGGCGGCGGGATCATGGCGCATCCCGGCGGGCCGGCCGCCGGCGTTCGAAGCCTGCATGATGCTTTCGAAGCCGCGGCCGCCGGCATTCCCGCGCGCGACTATGCCGCCACGCATCCAGAACTCGAAGCCGCGCTGCTGACGTTCGGCTGAACCGGCGCCAACGGCGCGCCATCAACATGGGAGAAAAAAATGACAATATCCGTAGCTGTGCTGGGCGCCGGCGGAAAGATGGGCTTCCGCGTCACTGGCAAGCTGATCGGGGCGGGCTATGACGTCCGTGCCGTCGAGGTCGGCGAGCCGGGCCGCAAGCGTTTGGCTGAGGCCAGCATCGCCGCCGTCGCCATGGAGGAGGGCATCCCCGGCGCCAGGGTCGTGGTGATGGCCCTGCCGGACAACATCATCGGCCAGGTGACGCGCCAGATCTCGCCGATGCTGGCCAAGGGCACCATGATCCTCGTTCTGGATGCCGCCGCACCCTATGCCGGCGACCTGCCGAAGGACCGGCCGGATCTCACCTATTTCGTCGGCCATCCCTGCCATCCGCCCTTGTTCGGCGACGAAACGGAATGGGCCGCGCGGCGCGACTATCATGGCGGCATCGCCAGGCAGTCGATCGTCTGCGCCCTGATGCAGGGTCCTGAGGAGCACTACGCGCTTGGCGAGGAGGTGTGCAAGGCGATGTGGTCGCCGATCATCGACAGCCATCGCGTCACGGTCGAGCAACTGGCGATCCTGGAACCAGGCCTGTCCGAAATGATCGCCATGCCTTTCGTCGACACCATGGTCGAGGCGGTCGAGGAGTGCGAGCGCGAATACGGGATTCCGAGGCAAGCCGCGCTCGATTTCCTGATCGGCCATCTGAATGTCGAGATCGCCATGTGGTTCGGCTTCTCGCCGAAAGTGCCGTCGGATGCTGCGCTGCGCCTGATGCGGTTCGCCAAGGGCGTCGTGGTTCGTGACGATTGGCGCGAGGCGCTCTCGCCGGCCAAGGTCAAGGAAGCCTCCGAATTGATCGTCTACGGCAAGGGAGCCTGAGCCCTGCCTTCGCGGATTATATCGGTATCGACCGCGCTCTTCGACGGCTATTCCATGGACTTGGCCCTCGAGGAGATTGCGGCGGCGGGTGCTGCCCATGTCGAGCCGGCCTTTATCAGCGGCTATGTCGATTTCGATGAGGGCATGTTTGCCGAGGCGAATGGCCTCAAGCTGCGCCGGACGGCGCAAAATGCCGGGCTTGGCATCAATGCCGTGTCGGCCCATCTCGACCTGTCGGGGCCCGATGCCATCGAGGCCTTGTCCCGACGCATCGGTTTTGCCGCCGGTCTCGGCGCATCCTTCCTGATTACCAACGCCGGCCCGGCGGCGAACCGGGCTGCTATCCGCGCGACGATCGAAGCCGTACTGCCGAGGCTGGAACAGGCCGACATCGTTCTGGCGCTCGAGAACCCTGGACATGGCAGCGGCGATCTGCTCGGCAGCGCGCGATCCGGGGCCGGCTTCGTCAGGGAAATCGGATCGCGGCACGTCCGCATGAACCACGACGCCGGCAACATTTTCACCTACAGCGGCGAGACGATGCAGCCGACGCAAGACATCGCCGATGCCATCGACATGGTCGGCCACGCGCATCTGAAAGATGTCGTCAGCGGGGCGGGATGGGCGTTCTGCGCCATCGGCGACGGCTCTGTCGACTATGCATCCTACTGGGCGATGCTGCCCGCCACGCTGCCGGTCAGCGTCGAACTGCCCTTGCGACTGAAGCGCCCGGGCCGCCGCGACCCCCAGCGCGGAAGTGCACCCGTCGACATCGCCACCATTCGGAGCACCTTGCGGCGCTCGCTGGATTTCGTGAACGCGCTGGAGGTCCCGAACGTCGAGCCGTGAGCGCGGTCCGCTTATCCCCGCTCGGGGAACATCGCCTTCAGCCCTTCGCGCGACGCCCTGGCGATGCCGCGCTCGGTGATCAGCCCGGTCACCAGCCGCGCCGGCGTCACGTCGAAAGCCGGGTTCGCCGCCGGCGTTGCTTCGGGCGAGACGCGCACCTGCGCGATTTTGCCGTCTGATGTCTTGCCCCAGACCAGCGAGACCTCGTCGCCGGAGCGTTCCTCGATCGGAATTTCGGCAAGCCCGTCGCCCACCGTCCAGTCGATGGTGGGCGAGGGCAGCGCCACATAGAACGGCACGTCATTGTCGGCGGCTGCGAGCGCCTTGAGATAGGTGCCGATCTTGTTGCAGACATCGCCATCGGCCGTCGTGCGGTCGGTGCCGACGATGACCATGTCTATCGCGCCACGCTGCATCAGATGGCCGCCGGCATTGTCGACGATCAGCGTGTGCGGCACGCCGTGGCCGGCCATTTCCCAGGCGGTGAGCTGGGCACCCTGGTTGCGCGGGCGTGTCTCATCGACATAGACATGAACCGGAATGCCGGCTTCGACGGCGAGATAGATCGGCGACGTGGCCGTGCCGTAGTCGACCGTCGCCAGCCAGCCGGCATTGCAGTGGGTCAGGATATTGACCGTCTCGCCCGGCTGTTTGCGCGCCGCGATCTGCTTGATGATTTCAAGGCCGTTCTCGCCAATGGCGCGGTTCAGCCCGACGTCCTCGTCGGCGATTTCACTGGCGCGCTTATAGGCGGCCGCGGTGCGTTGCTCCATTGGCAGCGGCTTGAGGAAACGCCGCATCTCGTCCAGCGCCCAGCGCAGGTTGATCGCCGTCGGCCGCGTCTCGTGCAGCGTTTCCCAGACGTCGTCGAGAGCTGTATCGGAAGGATCGACGGCCATCTGCATGGCGACGCCATAGGCCGCGGTGACACCGATCAGCGGCGCGCCGCGCACCCACATGTCGCGGATCGCGGTGGCGATGGCGGCGACCGTGCCGAGCTTCTCGATGCGGAACTCATGCGGCAGCCAGCGCTGGTCGATGATCTCGACCGAGCGCCCGTCGTCGCTCAGCCAGATGGTCCGGTAGTGGCGGTCACCGACGTTCAAATGCTGCTCTCCTGTTCGATCAGCGCGGCCAGGTTGTTGACCTCGTCGATGCTGTGAATCTGGCGCCGGTTGACGGCGATGTGACGGCCGAATTTCAGTGCCTTCGCCTCGCAAGTGGCGCGCACATCTTCATCGGCAATGGCTTCGAAGTCGGCATTGTGGGCGAGGCCGAGGATGCGCCTATGCACTTCGATGCCGGCAAATCCGAGCAGATCCTCCCAGATCTGGTGCAGCACATTGTCGAGCGCCTGCTCGGACCCCAGCCTGTCGCCCTGATCCTCGAACAGGCTCTTCTGATAGAGCATGCCGTCCCGCTCGGTGCGCCACATCAGCGAGAACTCGGCGCGAAACACGGCCCAGGTTTCGGTCGTGACGCCGAGCAGATAGGCGCGCATGGCATCGCGCTTGCCGTTCTGCTCATGACCGCGCTGCGAGAAGAAGGACATCCAGAAATTGGCGAGCAACATGCCGACGTCGAACGCCATCGGGCCGTAGAAGGCGAACTCCGGATCGATCATCCGGGTCTCGGTATCGGTGACCATGATCGAGCCCGAATGCAGGTCGCCATGCAGCAGCGTCTCCGCGTTCGCGGCGAAGATATGCTTCAGCCGCTGCGCCTCCACCTTGAGGTCGCGGTCGGCGCGCAGTTCGGCGACGAGGCCGTCGAGTTGCGGCGATGTGTGCCGGTTCAGCTTGGCATCGAAATAGGGATCGGAAAAAACCAGGTTCTCGGTGATGTCGCAGAGTTCGACGTTGTCGGCGAACAACGCCAGGTCGTTTTTGCGCTCCCGAGCCACCATTGACAGGTCCGAGCCGCGGAACAGCGTGCGGGCCATGAACAGGCCGATATCCCTGGCGATGTTGGGCAGCTGCCGGCCCTCGATCAGCGCCCGCCGCAGGATGATGTGCGGCGGCGCCAGATACTCCATGATGATCAGCGCCTGGCCTTCGTCGAAATGATAGATCGCCGGTACCGAGCCGGGCGCTCTGCGCTCCTGCCGGGTCAAAGCGTGGTATTCGAAGAAAGAGCGCTTCAGCGGCAGGGGCCAGCTGTCGCCGACGAGGCGGACATAGGGCAGGGCCTGCTTGACTATGGCGCCGCCACTGGCGCCTTCGACGATGAACACCAGGTTCAGATTGCCGTCCCCGACTTCGCGGACTTTCCAGGCGCTCGCGTCCTTGCCGATCTTCGCGCACAACGCCTCGTTCGTGCCGAGACGCGTTGCGAGCGTCTCCACCGACAATGCTTCGAACGGCAATTTTCCAGTCATCCTCGTCCCTCCCGCCTGTGTGCTCCGATCATAGGGGAGCCTTGGCGGCGGGGCCAAGCTAGGAAGCTGTCTGGCAATTGTCAATCGTGTTGACAATTGCCGATATTGACCATAGCGTCGGCGTCAGGGAGGAACGCATGGTCGGCAATGCCGTGTTCCGCGTAGAGGGACTGAGGAAATCCTTTGGCCGCAACGAGGTGCTTGGCGGCATCGCGCTGGACCTCCATGCCGGTGAAGTGACCGTGCTGATGGGCGCCAACGGCGCCGGCAAATCCACCCTGGTCAAGATCGTCAGCGGCGTCTACGAGCGTGGCGGCGGCACCATGACCCTGGCGGGTGCGGAGTTCGCGCCGAACACGCCGGCGGAAGCGATCCGCGCAGGCGTCGTCACCGTGCACCAGAACATCAATGACGGTGTTGTCGCCGACCTTGATGTCGCCACCAATCTCACTCTGGACAGGCTGAGCGGCCGTGGCGCGCCAACCTTGTTCAATCCCGCCCGCGTGCGCCGCGAGGCCAAGGCGGTCGCCGACCGTATGGGACTGGCCATCGATCTCAAGGCGCGCGTCAGCGATCTGTCGCTGGCCGACCGCCAGATGGTGGCGATTGCGCGTGCGCTCGCCCATCAGCCAAAGGTGCTGATCCTCGACGAGCCGACCTCCTCGCTCTCCAGTGCCGAGGCTGACCGGCTGTTCGCGCTGGTCGACCGCCTTCGCGAGCAGGGTGTGGCGATCCTCTACATCTCGCACCGCATGTCGGACATCAGGCGGCTCGCCGACCGCATCGTCTCTATGCGCGATGGTGTCGTCTCGGGCGCCTTCGACACCAAGCCGCTCGACTATGAAGGCGCGGTCAACGCCATGCTTGGCCGCAAGATCCATCTCGACCAGATCGTCGCCAGGAGTTCGGCCAGGGCGGTCCTGAGCGTCGAAGGGCTGCGCATCGCCCACGGCGCCAAGCCGATTTCGCTGACGCTCGGTGATGGTGAAGTCGTCGCCATCACCGGTCTCGTCGGTGTCGGCAAGACCGCTCTTGCCGAAACGCTGTTCGGTGTGCGCCGACCGCTCGATGGCGCCATGACGATGAACGGCAAGCCCTACGCGCCGCGCTCGGCGGGCGACGCGATCGCCGCCGGCGTGTTCCTCGTCGCCAAGGATCGCGCCACCAGCGGCATCATCGGTGGCTTCAACATCGAGCGCAATGTCAGCCTGCCGTTCCTGAAGCGTATGTCGAATTTCAGCGTGCTCAAACGCCGTCTCGAGCGCGCCACCGCGCGCCGGCAGATCGAGCAACTCGGCATCGTCTGCCGTTCCGAGAAGGACGAGATGTCGGCGCTATCAGGCGGCAACCAGCAGAAGGTGATGGTCGCCCGCTGGATGGCCCAGAATGCCGCGCTGTTCATCCTAGACGAGCCGTTCCAGGGCGTCGACATTTCGGCAAGGCGCGACATCGCAGCCAAGCTGAGGGCAAGCGCCAATGGCCGCGCCACGCTTTTGTTCCTCACCGAACTCGACGAGGCGCTGGAGACGGCCGACCGCATCCTGGTGATGTCGGAGCACACGATCGTCGGCGAGCACCGCAATGCCGATGTCGACCTCGACCGCCTGTTGGCCGAGGTCGCCGGCGGACCGCTGCACAACGCTGCCTGAGCGTGGCGGTGAACGGAATTGGAATGGAGAGACAATGGCTTCGAGTTGGGTAAAAACGGCAGCGGCGCTGGGGTGCGCTGAATGACGCTGCGCGACTATGCCATCCGCTATGGGTTCATCGTGCTGCTGTTCGGATTGGTCGCCTATTTCGCGATCGCCGCCGACGGGTTCGTCTCGCCGCAAAGTGCTGTCTTCATCTTCCAGTCGGTCGCCATCACCGGCGTGCTGGCGCTCGGCGTCACCGCCACGCTGGTGGTCGGCGGCTTCGACCTGTCGATCGGCTCGGTCGCGACCTCGGCCATGATGGCGGCGGCCTATGTCATGGTGGTGCTGGAGCAGAACGCTCTCGTCGCGGTCATCGCCTGTCTCTTGATCGGCGCTCTTGTCGGCCTGATCAATGGCTGGCTGATCGTCTACATGCGCGTGCCCGATCTTCTGGCGACGCTCGGCATGATGTTCCTGCTGGTCGGCCTGCAGCGTATCCCGACAGAAGGCCGCTCGATCGCCACCGGCATGACCATGCCCGATGGTTCGGTCGCCAACGGCAAGTTCTCCGACGCCTTCCTGGCGCTTGGTCGCCACCGCTTCGACTTCTTCATCCCGAACCTCATTCCGGTGTCGGTGGTCGTGCTTCTGGTGCTGGCGCTGCTGATCTGGTTCTTCCTCGAATACACGCGCTTCGGGCGCATGATGTATGCCGTCGGCTCCAATGAGCGCGCCGCCGAACTCGCCGGCGCGCCTGTCAAGGCATACAAGATCTGGGCGTACGTTATTTCAGGCGTTTTTGCCTCGATCGGCGGCATTTTGCTCGCTGCCCGGCTTGGACGCGGCGACATCGCCTCGGGTAATAATCTGCTGCTCGATGCGGTCGCCGCGGCGCTGATCGGCTACGCGGTGCTTGGCGCCGCCAAGCCGAACGCCTTCGGTACCGCCGTCGGCGCGCTGTTCGTCGGCATCTTGCTGCAGGGCCTGACGATGATGAACGCGCCCTACTACACGCAGGATTTCGTCAAGGGCGTGGTTCTGGTCGTCGCCCTTGTCTTCACCTTTGCCCTTTCGGGCAGGGGCAGGGGCTAGCATTCGGCCGGATTGATTTTGGGCTCAACAAAAGTGGAGGAAAACAAGGTGAACATCACACGACGACTTCTGGGGAAAGTGGCGCTCGGGCTGGCCGGCGCAACCATGCTGATGCAGGTCCCGGCGTTGGCCGCCGACAAGCCGGCGCCGTTCGACAAGCCCGGCGTCAAGATCGCGCTGGTGCGTTATCTCTCGACCGGCGACTTCTTCCAGGCCTATCTGTCGGGCGTCGAGGCGCAGTCAAAGGCGCTCGGCATCGACCTGCGCGTGCTCGATAGCCGCCAGGACGCCGCCCTCCAGTCCGACATGGTCGACCAGGCCATCGCGCTTGGCGTGCAGGGCATCATCATTCAGCACGGCCTGACGGAATCGATGAAGGATGCCGCCCAGCGCGCCGTCGACGCCGGCATCAAGGTGGTGGCTTTCGACGTCAACGTCGAAAACCCGAAAATTCCGCAGATCGAACAGTCGGACAAGGATCTGGCGCGGCTCGCCCTCGAGCAGGCGGTGAAGGACAATGGCGAAAGCTGGAACGCCGGCTATGTCTATGTCGCCGGCATCGCGCCGCTCGACCGCCGCAACGAGACCTGGGTCGACGTGAAGAAGAAATATCCCGGCATCAAGGAAGCCGCGATGTTCGGCACGCTGGACAATCCGATCGCCAATTCGGTCGCCAACCAAGCGCGCTCTGTGCTGTCGGCGCACCCCGACATCAACGTGATGTTCGCGCCCTATGACGAATTCGCCAAGGGCGTGAAGATCGCGGTCGACGAAGCCGGCCTGAACAAGAAGATCAAGATCTATTCGGCCGACATTTCGACGTCCGACATATCAGCGATGCGCGAGCCCGACAGCGCCTGGGCGGCGACCGCCGCAACCAACCCGGCCGTCGTCGGCCAGGTCTCGGTGCGCGCTCTGGCGCAACTGCTCGCCGGTGAAGATCCCGGCCACAACGTCATCGTGCCGCCGACGCTGATCACGCAGAAAGAGCTGATCGACAAGGACATCAAGAACATGGAAGACCTGTCGGCCAAACTGCCGCAGTTCGCCCATGCCGATGTCGCCATGCCGGCCTGGATGCCGAACCCGAACGCGAAGTAAGCGCGGCTCCAATAGGAAAGCAAAAGGGCGGCCACGAGCCGCCCTTTTTGCTTGACGCGCAGCCTTTCCGGTTACAGCCAGTGTTCCGGATCGCGCATCCCGTGGACAATCGCCACGGCCAGGATGCCATCTGTCTGCGGTTCATAGATGACGATATAGCGGCCCTCGATGAGCACGCGGGCGGTCACGCTCAACTCGGGCCGGGCGGTTCCCATCCTGGGATGCTCTGCCGCCAGTTCTAGTTTGTCGAAGATGCGTATCAGCAGCTTGTCCGCTGCCTTTTCATTGTCGATTGCAATTGTGTTCCAGATGTCCCGCAAATCCTGCGAAGCGCGCGGAGTGAGCCGGTATCTAGCCACGGGCGCGGCGTTCTGCCTTCAGGCTGCGCAAGAATTCAGCCGGTTCGACATCCACCGGCTTGCCGCTGGCCATGCCGTCGGCATAGGCACGTTTCAACTGATCGAGTTCAAGGACACGCAGCTCTTCGCGCTGCTCCCACAGGCGCAAGGCTTCGCGAACAACCTCGCTGTTGGAGGCGTATCCGCCAGCGTCAACGGCCCTCTGCAGGCGGGCGGCCTGCTGAGGCGTGAGCGATATGGTCAAGGTGCGCATCGGTTCGGTTTTCATCCCAGCCTTATATCACGCCCCACAAAAGCTAACAATCTTTGTTAGGGCCTCACTACCCCCTGCCACGTGCAGGAGGTAGTGAGCGGCAACGTTTTGCCTAACGCAGCGCCGCGGCGATGTTGCCGCCGTCGACCGTCGTCACGTCGGCGGTCGTCCGATCGGCCAGCGCGTGATGCAGGAAGGCCTGAGCCACGTCCTGCGCCGTCACTTCCTGGCCGAGCAGATTGCCGGACATGTATTCCTTCTCAGATACGCCGCGCGCGCCGGAACGGCTCGCGATCATGGCGTCGGTCAAGAGGCCGGAGCGAATGCGGTCGGCGTTGACGGCGTTGGAGCGGATGCCATGGGCGCCGTAGTCGAGCGCGTATTGCCTCGACAGGAACAGCGTCGCCGCTTTCGGTATGCCATAGGCACCGAATTTCGGGCCTGGATTGATCGCCTGCTTGGAGGTGTTGAACAGGAGCGCGCCGCCCGTTCCCTGTTCCAGCATGATGCGCACCGCGTTCTGCGCCGCCGACTGGTGGGCGAAGAAATTGAGCTCGAAGCTCTTGCGCAGCAGCGCATCGTCAAGTTCGCCGATGCGGCCTTCCCAGGCCGCGCCCGCATTGGACACCAATATGTCGACGCCGCCGAACACGACGACCGCGCTGTCGAAGGCAGCACGAACCTGGGCTGGGTCGGTGATGTCGGCGCCGACACCGATTGAATTGTTGCCGGCTTTCTTGGCGGCATCGGCGGCCTTTTCGGCGTCGAGATCGACGACCACCGCATGCGCGCCATTGTCGGCGAACAGTTTCGCGGTCGCCGCACCAATCGCGCCGGCGCCGCCGGTGATCAGCACGACCTGGCCGGTCAGCGGCTTCGGCTTGTTGGAGGCGAGCTTGGCCTGTTCCAGCGACCAGTATTCGAGCGGGAACAGGTCGGCCTTGGAGAGCGGATGGAAACGGCCGACAGCCTCGGCGCCGCGCACCGCCTCGATCCACATCTCGCCGACATCGGATGCGATCCTGGCATCCTTCAGCGTGCGGCCATGGCCGAACATGCCGAGCCCCGGAACCAGCGTCAGCCGCGGCATCGGATCGAGCATGATGCGCTTGACGTCGTCGCGCGCGTCATTGGTCTCGAAATAGGCGCGGTAATCGCTGGCGAAGGCGTCGACATGGCTCTTGATGACGGCCTTGTAGTCGCCGGCCTTGTCGGCATCGGGCGCCGGCACGGCCATCGGTCCGGTCTTGATGCGGATCGACAGGTCCGGCGTCGACACGCCACGCCCGGCATAGTCGGCGATGTCAGCCGAATTGATGAAATCGACGATCGCGTCCGAGGTCCGGAAATCGCTGATCATGCGGTCGAAGCGGCCTTCGCCGCGTGGTGCCGCGACAGCGCCGCGCAGCATGGGCGCGATGGAAGCCGGCGTCGCCAGCCTTGCCGGCAATGCTGCCTTGGCCGGCCGCGGCTTGGCGTGCTTGGCCACATAGTCTTCCGCCACGTTCACGTAGTGGATCATCCGGTCATAGGCCTGCTTGGCATCGTCGCCGAAGGTGAAGATGCCGTGCTTGTCGAGGATCAGGCCTTCTACCGTTGGGTCGGTGTCGAACACATCGGCCGCCGCCTTGGCGAGATCGAAGCCCGGCATGATGTAGGGCACATAGCCCATCTTCGTCCCGAACACCTTTGCCACCAGCGGCTTGCTGTCTTCCTGGTCGACAATGGCCAGGATAGCGGTCGAGTGGGTGTGGTCGACGAATTTGTGCGGCAGGAAGGCATGCAGCAGCGTCTCGACCGAAGGGTTGGGCGAGGCGGGGTCGATCAGGTTTGCCCGCTGCAGGGCAACCATGTCCTCGTCGGAAAGCCTGTCCAGCTTGCGCGCCTTGAGCAGGGCGCCCATCTTGACCGCCGGCAGGCCCTGCGGCTCGATGATGGCCATGTCCCAGCCGCTGCCCTTGACGCACAGCACGTCCCACTCGTCGCCGACAAGGTCGGTCGCCTTGATCTTGCAGGAGGTGTTGCCGCCGCCATGCAGGACCAGTTGCGGCACGCCACCGAGAAGCCGTGTCGTGTAGACGCGCAAGGCGAGGTCGCGGCCGATACCTTTCTTCGCATAGTCGGCAACGAGTTTTTCGGCCGTGTCGTCGTTCCACAGATTCTTCATGTTCGCTTCGTCCAGTTGCTGTGTTTAGGTGGTGAAACAGGAATGCCGCGACGCCTTGATGACAATGCGTCGGCAAAGGGTTTTTCAGGATGCCTTTTCTGCTGACGCTCCGGCATGATCGAGCAGCCGCTGCGCCATATGCGCGCCGACCACCAGATGCGTGCAGAGGCCGCCGGCGATCGCCGCGAGCAGCGGCTCGAACTTGCTGTCTTCCTGCACGACCATCAGCCGCTTCCCGATGACGCGCAGTGAAGCAAGCCCCGCCGAGATGACCCGCCGGTTGTAGCTGCAGTCGAGCAACTCGCCACCGGCATCGATGATCTGCCCGGCAATAACACCCGCGGCACCTTCCCTGCGCAGCGCCGCCATCTCGGCCGCCGTCAGCGCGCCGCACTTCACCAGATGGCTGTCGGCATCGACGGCGCCGATGGAGTAGAGCGCAAGATCGCAGTCGCTGATCCCGGCAAGCTGGTCGCGGATCACCGGCTCGGCGCGCAGGCCTTGCGCCAGTTCCTCGGTCGACAGCACCAGGGGCGCGTAGAAGTTGAGGCCCTTGGCATTGAGCCGTCGCGCGATTTCCATCGTGCATTGATCGGGCCGGTAGGAATACGGTGCGCCGAGATTGCCGCAGAGCTGCACCACGGTGACGTCCTGCAGGTCGGCATAGGACATGATGTCGGCGATGGTGTAGACGGTGCGGCCCCAGGCGACGCCGATGCGGTCGCCTTTCCCGACGAGTTCCAGGAACACGCTTGCCGCCAGCACCGCGATATCGGTCGACGGGTCGGCGAGATAGGCGTTTTCAGGCGCGATCCAGACGGCGTCGAGCTTCAGGGCGTCTTCCAGCCTGCGCGCCATGACGTCGTCGGTGAAGAGCTGCGTCGAGGTCGAGATGTTGACGATGCCTGTCTCGCGCGCCTTGCGCAGATACATGGCGACCGAGGCGCGCGAAATATTGAGCTGATTGGCCACTTCGTCCTGGCGAAGCCCATGGGCATAGTAAAGCCAGGCCGCCTTGTGAATGAGCTGTTCTGCCGGTCGGATCGCCATGCCGCCTCCTCGGCTGACAATAGTCACGGCTCTCGACAAAAGTCAAATTTGCATGAGCAGGAAGCGATCTCCCGCCGGCGCGTCTCAATCGAGATCACCATTCCAGCAAGTCGGCGCAGCATAGCATTTTCAGCCATTCAGGGGGGATAGCGTGACGACGAACCTAGGGTTAGAAAGCTCGAAAAGACTTTGGGGAGGACGGGATGGCCAATCCCTACGAACAGGATCTCGACAGGAACGCCGCCAACCACCAGCCGCTGACGCCGCTCACCTATCTGGAGCGCGCGGCGAAAACCTATCCCGACCATATCGCCATCATCCATGGCAGTCAGCGCATCAGCTACCGCGATTTCTGGCGCCGCTCGCTGAAGCTGGCTTCGGCGCTTGCAAAACACGGCATCGGCAAGGGCGATACGGTGACGGTCATGCTCTCCAACACGCCGCCGATGTTGGAGGCGCATTTTGGCGTGCCGATGACCAAGGCGGTGCTGCATTCGCTCAACACGCGCCTCGATGCCGCGGTCATCGCCTTCCAGCTCGACCACGCCGAGACCAAGGTGCTGATCGTCGACCGCGAGTTTTCCGATGTCGTGCGAGAAGCACTCGGTCTGGCCAAGGTCAAGCCGCTGGTCATCGACTACGACGATCCCGAATACGCCGCCGACGCGCCTTATCGCAAAGGCGAGCGGATCGGCAAGGTGGACTATGAGGCGTTTGTCGCCGGGGGCGACGAGGATTTCGCATGGTCGATGCCGGACGATGAGTGGGACGCCATCTCGCTCAACTACACTTCGGGCACGACGGGCAATCCCAAGGGCGTCGTCTATCACCATCGTGGTGCTGCGCTGATGGCCTACACCAACACCATCCATGCCGGCATGGCCAAGCATGCGGTCTATCTCTGGACTTTGCCGATGTTCCACTGCAACGGCTGGTGCTTTCCCTGGACGCTCGCCGTCCAGGCTGGCACGCATGTCTGCCTGCGCTGGGTGCGGCCGAAGCCGATCTATGATGCCATCGCCGATTATGGCGTCACTCATCTCTGCGGCGCGCCGGTCGTCATGTCGGTGCTGATCAATGCCAGGGAAGAAGACAAGCGCGCGTTTGCGCAGACGGTCACCTTCAACACGGCTGCCGCGCCGCCGCCAGAGGCGGTGCTGTCGGGCATGGCCGATGCTGGCTTCGCCGTCACCCATCTCTACGGGTTGACCGAGACCTATGGTCCCGCTGTCGTCAACGAATGGCATAATGGCTGGGACGCGCTCGACAAGGGGGCGAGGGCGGGCAAGAAGGCGAGGCAGGGCGTGCGCTATGCCGCGCTCGAAGGCCTCACGGTGATGGACCCCGAGACGATGACGGAGACATCAGCCGACGGCGAGACCATCGGCGAGGTCATGTTCCGCGGCAACATCGTCATGAAGGGCTATCTGAAGAACCGCAAGGCGACGGACGAGGCTTTCGCCGGCGGCTGGTTCCACTCCGGCGATCTCGGCGTCATGCACCCGGACGGCTACATCCAGCTCAAGGACCGCTCCAAGGACATCATCATCTCCGGTGGCGAGAACATTTCCTCGATCGAGGTCGAGGACGCCCTCTACAAGCACCCGTCGGTCGCCTCCTGCGGCGTCGTGGCGCGCGCGGATGAAAAGTGGGGCGAGGTGCCTGTCGCCTACGTGGAGCTGAAGCCGGGCAAAGCTGCCACCGAGGCCGAGATCCTCGAGCACTGCCGCGCGCTGCTTGCCCGCTTCAAGGTGCCGAAGGCAGTGGTGTTTGCGGAGATACCGAAGACTTCGACGGGCAAGATCCAGAAGTTTAGGCTCCGGGAAATGGCGAAGGGGGCGTAGCTGCACCGTCATTCTGCTGACCTCCTTGCCATGGCCTCGACAATTTACCGCGGACCTCCGTGACTTCGTCATCCTAGGGTGGAGCAGTCGCGAAGCGACGTCGCGGAAACCCCTAGGATCCATTCCGTGCCTCTCGGCCGTGCTCAACGGCTCCCCGCAGGCTGTCGGCGCTGATCTGTGTAACTCTTTGATTCGCCTCGTTATTCGGCAGACGTCACGGCATGGATCCTAGGGTCTGCGCCGCGCCGCTGCGCTCCTTGCTCCGCCTAGGATGACGACGGTACGGGCGTCATTGGCCAATCGCCAACGTCGCTCATTGCCCTCCTTGTCACTGTCACCATCTGTCACCAATTATACGTGTACGTCGATTTGGCGTTGACTCCTCAAGGCGTTCGATTTACGACTGACGAAAATTGAAATTCGTCACTCATCAAACGAAAGCGCCATGTCCGAAGCCGCCAACATTGTCGCCGATGCCGCCCGACAGGAGAATGTGACGCGCATCCTCGATTGCGCCGAGCGCCTGTTCCGGCACTATGGCTACGGCAAGACCAACGTCGCCGACATTGCCCGCGAACTCGGCATGTCGCCGGCCAATATCTATCGTTTCTTTGCGTCCAAGGTCGAAATCCACCAGGCCGTCTGCGGCCGTATGCTCGGCGCCAGCTACAAGATGGCCTACGAGATCATGCACCTGCCGGTCAGTGCCGAGGAACGGCTGCGGCGCTACGTGCATGCGCAGTACAAGATGACGATGGAGGTCATGCTCGACGACCAGAAGGTCCACGAGATGGTCATCGTCGCGCTCGAACGCGACTGGGGCGTCATCGACAAGCATGTCGACAGCATCCACGATCTCTTCGCCGACACGATCCGCGATGGCATCGAGGCCGGCGAGTTCAGGAAACAGGACCCGGTGATCGCGTCGCGCTGTTTCGGTGCCGCCACCGTCATCCTGTGCCATCCGCAGATGGTGGCGCAGTGCCTCGCCAAGACCAACCGGGCGATGCCCGACGAGCTCATCGATTACGCCATCAGAGCCTTGAAATAGCCGCCGCCAACCGGTGTCGACAGTCCGTCTCCAGTCGGGAATACCAAGATGTTTTTGTCCAGTTCCATCCTTCGCAAGCTGCCGGTTGCCGGCCTGATCGTCGCATCGCTTGGGCTTGCCGGCTGCTCCCAGGAAAAAGCGGAGGTGAAGGACATCATCCGACCGGTCAAGGTCGTCGAGATCGCAAAGGCGCATGACACCCGCACGCTGTCCTATTCCGGATCGGTGCGCGCCCGCACCGAGAGCACGCTGGGTTTCCGCGTCAGCGGCAAGATCACCGAGCGTCTCGTCGATATTGGCCAGCGCGTGGCGCCCGGCGATGTGCTCGTCCGCGTCGATCCCTCCGACTACGAACTGTCGGTCAAGAGCGCGCAGGCAGCACTCGATGCCGCCGAACGGCAGGTCGAGACGGTCGAACTCGCCCGCAAGCGCGCCGAACAGCTTTTCGCCAAGAATTTCGCGCCGAAATCGCAGCTCGAACAGGCGACGCTGACCTATGACCAGGCCGTCGCCACGCGCGACTCCGCCCGCTCGACGCTCGCCCAGGCCAGGAACCAGGTCGGCTATACCGACCTCAAGGCCGACAGGGACGGCATCGTCACGGCGGTCAATGCCGATGTCGGCCAGGTGGTCGGCTCGGGTACGCCGGTGGTCACCGTCGCGGTCGATGGCGAAAAGGAAGTGCTGATCGCGGTTCCGGAAATGGAGATCGCGGAGTTCAAGCCGGGCAAGGACGTCAAGGCGGGCTTCTGGTCCGACGCGGCGCTGGCGCTCGACGGCAAGGTCCGCGAGGTCGCCGGCAGCGCCGATGCGCAGTCGCGCACCTTTGCCGTCCGCGTCAGCCTGCCCAACGACCCGCGCGTGCTGCTCGGCATGACCGCCAATATCGAGGCGTCGGCGGCCAACGAAAAGCAACTCGTCTCCATCCCGCTCAGTGCGCTCGCCGAGCAAGGCAGCCAGTCGATCGTCTGGACCGTCGATCGTGGCGCCGACACGGTTCATGCCCGTCCGGTCAAGGTCGCCGAGTTCGCCGCCGACGGCGTGCGTGTCGCCGAGGGGCTGAAACCCGGCGATGTCGTGGTCGCCGCCGGCACGCAGTTCATGACCGAGAATCTGAAGGTGAAGCTCGCCGGAGGCACGACGCAGCAGTCCGCCTCGGCCGAGGGCGACGACGCCAGCCAGCTGCGCTGACGACAGACAGGTCGGCCGCGCGTTCCCGCGGCCGCAGGTTTCCGGGCGGCGTGCCCGAAGGTCGAGACGTCAAGGCCGATGTTCCCCCGCATCGATCCTCGCGTCCCACCGCGATGAGTGTCTCCGCGCTCGGAAAGCTCGCCGCCCGGAAGCCAGTATCGAATGCAGATGATTTCGTTCCGCGCGCCGCGCTTCCTCGAAGCACCTTCCTCGAAGCACAAGAGCGCCGGCAACCAAGCAACGTGGACCAGCACCGATGACGACCTCCACTGAAGAAAAGCGGCCCTTCAATCTGTCGCGTTGGGCGATCGGCCATCCCTCGATCGCGCGCTTCCTGTTCGGGCTGATCATCATCGCCGGTGGGCTCGGCCTGATGCGCATGGGCCAGAAGGAAGACCCCGATTTCACCTTCCGCGTCATGGTCGTGCAGGCGATCTGGCCCGGCTCCTCGATCCAGGAGATGGAGGACCAGGTCGTCAACAAGATCGAGCGCAAGCTGCAGGAGACGCCGCATCTCGATTTCGTGCGTTCCTTCACCCGCGCCGGCAGCGCCATCATCACCGTGCAGATCAAGGGCGACACCAACGCCGCCGAGGTGACGGACGCCTTCTATCAGGTGCGCAAGAAGGTCGGCGACATATCAGGCGACCTGCCGCAGGGCCTGCTCGGCCCCTATTTCAACGACGAGTTCGGCGACACCTTCATCACGCTGCATTCGATCAGCGGTGACGGCTTTTCCTATCCGGAGCTGAAGAAGTTCGCCATCCAGGCGCGCGACATGCTTCTGACGACGCCTGGCGTCGAAAAGGCCGTCATCATCGGCGACCAGCCGGAAAAACTCTATATCGACGTCTCGTCCAAGGCGCTGGCCGAACGCGGCCTGACGCTGACCGACCTGCAGAACGCGATCAAGGGCCAGAACAATGTCGACCCGGCCGGCTCCGTCGACACCGGCGTCAATTCGGTGCGCATCTCCGTCGAAGGCGACGTCGCCAAGGCCGCCGACATCAGGGAATTGCGCCTGCGCGCCGGCGGCCAGGTCACCCGGCTCGGCGACATCGCCACCGTGACCTCCGGGCTCGAAGATCCCTTCCAGCGCAAATACCGCTTCAATGGTCACGACAGCGTGCAGCTTGGCGTCGTCATGGCCAAGGGCTTTAAAGTCACCGACGTCGGCAAGGATGTCGAGGCGACCTACAAGCGCTTCGAGGAGGCGCTGCCCTATGGCGTCTCGGTCGACCAGATTTCCGACCAGCCCGAAGTCGTCAAGGATGCTGTCAGCGAGTTCATGCATGCGCTCGGCGAAGCGCTGCTGATCGTGCTCGTCGTCTCGTTCCTGTCGATCGGCTGGCGTTCGGGCCTGGTCATCGCCATTGCCATACCGCTGGTTCTGGCCGCCACCTTCGCCATCATGTACGAGCTCGGCATCGATCTGCAGCGCATTTCGCTGGGTGCCTTGATCATCGCGCTCGGCCTGCTCGTCGACGACGCCATGATCGTCGTCGAGATGATGGAGCGAAAGCTGGAGGAGGGGCTGGTCAAGATTGAGGCGGCGAGCTTCGCCTATTCCTCGACCGCATTCCCGATGCTGACCGGCACGCTGATCACCACCGCCGGCTTCATCCCGGTCGGCTTCGCCGCTTCGACCGCGGGCGAATATGTGCGCACCCTGTTCTACGTTGTCGGCATCGCGCTGATCGTGTCGTGGTTCGTGGCGGTCTATTTCACGCCGTGGCTGGGCAACATGATCCTCAAACAGCGCAAGCACGCGGGCAGCCATCACGACGCCTTCGACACGCGCTTCTATCGCCGGCTTCGCTCGACCGTCGGCTGGGCGGTGCGCCACCGCATCATCGTGCTGGTGATGACGCTGGTGACCTTCGGCACCAGCCTGTGGGCCTTCCAGTTCATTCCGCAGAACTTCTTCCCGCAATCGTCGCGGCCGGAAATCCTGGTCGATCTGTGGCTGCCGGAGGGCACCTCGATCAAGGAGGTCGAGGCGCAGGCCAAGACGCTGGAAGCCAAGATGATGGACGACAAGGACAAGCGGTTCATCGCCACCTATATCGGCGAGGGCGCGCCGCGCTTCTTCCTGCCGCTCGACCAGCAACTGCGTAACCCGAACTTCGCCCAGATGCTTGTCATGGCCAATGACGAACCGGCGCGCGAGCGGCTGATCGTCAAGCTGCGCACCATCCTGGCCCAGGATTTCCCGTCGATCCGCGCCAAGGTCGACCGCCTGTTCCTCGGACCGCCAACCGGCTGGCCGGTACAGATGCGCATCATGGGTCCGGACCGCCAGGAAGTGCGCCGCATCGCCGACCAGGTGAAGGCGAAGTTCCGGGAGGATCCGTTGCTGGGTGCCGTGCATGATGATTGGCTGGAGCCGGTGCCGGCGATGAAGCTGGTCATCGACCAGGACCGTGCCCGTGCGCTCGGCGTCACCTCGCAGCGCATCCGCCAGATGCTGCAGGCCGCTATGTCCGGCGCGCCGCTCGACGACTTCCGCGACGGCGAGGAGACGGTGTCCATCGTCGCCCGCGAGCCGGACGCCAGCCGCAGCCTGCTGTCCTCCGTCGACTCGGTCTATATCCCGACTGATTTCGGTGGCTTCGTGCCGCTGTCGCAGGTCGCCAAGGTGGTGCCTGTGCTGGAGCAAGGCATCGAATGGCGCCGCGACCGCCTGCCGACCATCTCGGTGCGCGCCACATTGCCCGACGGCGTGCAGTCCAACGACGTCGTCACCAAGATGTACAAGGACATGCAGGGCCTGCGCGATGGCCTCGCCCCCGGCTACAAGATCGAGATCCAGGGCGGGGCCGAGGACTCGGCTGAAAGCCAGGCCTCCATCGCCGCCAAGGCACCGATCATGCTGGCCATCATCGTCGTGCTGCTGATGATCCAGCTGCAGAACTTCGGCAAGGCGATGCTTGTGCTGGCGACTGGCCCACTCGGCATCATCGGTGCTGCCGCCGCTCTGCTGATCAGCGGCGCGCCGTTCGGCTTCGTCGCCATCCTCGGCGTCATCGCGCTGCTCGGCATCATCATGCGCAACTCGATCATCCTGGTCGACCAGATCGACCAGGACATCGCCAGGGGCATGGAACGCTCGGAGGCCATCATCGGTTCGGCCGTGCGCCGCTTCAGGCCGATCGTGCTGACGGCGATGACGGCGGTGCTGGCGCTGATCCCGATCTCGCGCGCCGTCTTCTGGGGTCCGCTCGCCTACGCCATGATGGGCGGCATCCTGGTCGCCACCGTGCTCACCATCCTGGTGCTGCCGGCGGGCTACGCCCTGTTCTTCGGCCGCGAGCCGAAGAAGGCGAAAACCGATGAGCAGGCGCCGGAGCCAGGAGAGATCGAAGGCATCGAGCGGCCGCAACTGGCGTTGGCGGCGGAATAAGAAAAAACCGGCCGGTCGATTTGCGACCGGCCGGTTCTTTTTGATGCAGCGGCTTGGGCCGCTGGCGGATCAGGCCATCAGATGACGAACACCCAATTGGCGATGAGCATGACCGCCACACCGGCGATCAGGGTCAGATAGGGCAGCATGCCCGCCTTCTTGACCGAAAGATCGGCGCCCGCCATGCCGAGGTCGGCCAGCATGTGGTCGGGGAACTTGCCCTTGTCCTGGATGTAGTGACGGAAGCAGAACACCGGGATGATCAGTGCCGCTGTGATCAGGCCGGCCCACAGCGCCATCGGGTTCCACACCTTGGCGCCCGCGCCCATGAAGATGGCGTTGACATAGGCGAAGATCGCTCCGATGCCGAGCAGCCAGGACGGCGCCCGCCACGGCCTGGCGATATGGCCGTTGTCGATGCGGTGGATCCAGCCGGCATTGAGGTTGAGGAAGTTGAAGATGATGTAGCCGCAGTTCGACACGGCAAGGATGAAGAAGAAGCTCGTCGCGTCGGCGGAAGCGATCGCCAGCACGATCAGGTTGAAGCAGAGGTCGGTCCACATGGCACGCGTTGGGGCGCCATGCTCGTTGACGTGGCTGAGATAGCGCGGCAGCCAGCCATCGACCGAACCCTGATAGAGCGTGCGCGAGGAGCCGGCCATCGCCGTCATGATGCATAGCACCAGGGCCAGGATCATCAGCATCACCAGCAGGCTATGGATGATCTTGCCGCCGCCGACCATGCCGGCCAGCGCATCGGCCACGCCTGACCCGTCGACGATCGGCGTTGCCAGCATGCCGTTCAGGCCCAGCACGCCCTGGAAGGTGAAGGGCACCAGGATGAACAGAAGCATGCACAGCAGGCCGGAATAGAAGATGGCCTTGAACGTGTCGGTACCGGGGTTCTTGAACTCCGACGTGTAGCAGACGGCGGTCTCGAAACCGTAGGTCGACCATGCGGCGATAAACATGCCGCCGAGCACCAGCGTCCAGCCGGCGATGTTCCAGGAGCCGGGGTCCGGCGCGTAGGCGGCCGCCAGCGGCACCAGCGGCGAGAAGTTCGCCCAGTCGATCTGGCCGGTAACGATCGGCACGACGCCGACGATCAGCATCGGGATGATGACCAAAAGGCCGATATATTTCTGCACATTGGCGGTGCCCAGGATGCCGCGATGCTGGATCGAGAAGATGATCAGCATCAGCACCGCGCCGATGAAGAAGGTGGCGTTGAGCGTGAAGGACACCGGACCCAGCGTGTGGCTCCACAGCGTCCAGTTGCGGATCGCCGGCGTCGCGGCGGCGGTAACCGCTGTGACGGCATCGGCGGGAACCGTTCCGGCATGGGCGGCGATGTAGGCCACCACCTCGGGCGAGGTGTCGGTGAAGATCGGCAACGGCGCCAGCGCGTTGAGGATATAGGCCGCGGCGATCGAGCAGCCGAGCGACAGCACCGGCGACCAGGCGAACCAGTTGCACCACACCGAGAGCGGCGCGATGAACTTGGAATAGCGCAGCCACGCCGTGGCGCCGTAGATCGAAGCGCCGCCGGACTTGTTCGGAAACAGGCCGGCGATCTCAGCATAGGTGAAGGACTGAAGAAAGCCCATGATCATGGACACCGTCCAGATTAGGAAGGCCAGCTTTCCCGTCGTGCCGGCGATGCCGCCGATCGAGAACAGGACCAGTGCCGGAACGCCGCTCGCCACCCAGAAGGCGCCGCGCCAGTCGATATGCCTGAGCAGCTTGCTTTCGGCAGGCTGGTCCAGGACCGTGCTTATCGTGCTCATGTCGATGAGTTCCCCTTTTTCGATGTTCCCCGCCAGCGATGCCTCGGCTATGCGAAGCTTGCTCCCCGGCAAATGATCGTTCCGGCTGCGGTGTTTCCACTCAGTCGTATTTTTTTCTTAAGAGTGAAGATTGATCCGGCGCGCTTTCACGTCAAGCGATTTGTGAAACCGTGCACATCACGCTTGCGAAACATGCTCTTGCCTTCTCCCACAAGGGGAGAAGGCAAGGGTTGCCGCTCTACGAACGTGGTTTGGTCTTTTGCGGATCGTAGTGGGCAAATGCGACGACCCGCGCCGGCAGCCGCTTGGCATGGCCGTCGAGCTTGCCGATTTCGACCTCGGTGCCGATGGCGGCGTGGGTGACGTCCAACCGCGCCAGCGCGATGTTTTTGTTCAGCACCGGCGAGCGCATGCCCGACGTGACGACGCCGATCTGGGCGCGGCCGACATGGACGCAGTCGCCATGGCCGACGGCGACATTGCTGTCGATATCTAGGCCGACCAGCTTCGTCTGCGGATGGTCCTTGCGCCGGATCAGCGCCTCGCGGCCGACGAAGTCGTCGGTCTTGCTCTTCAGCGGCACGGTGAAGCCGATGCCGGCCTCGAACGGGTCGGTCTGGTCGGAGAATTCATAACCGGCGAAGATCAGTCCGGCCTCGATGCGCACCATGTCGAGCGCCTGCAGACCCATCGGCTTCAGTCCATGCGGCTGGCCGGCTTCCCATATGGCGTCGAACACCTTTTCGGCGTCGCGCGGATGGCACCAGACCTCATAGCCGAGTTCGCCGGTATAGCCGGTGCGCGAGACGACGATGGGAATGCCGTTGCCGCCACCGATGCGCGCCACGGCGAAGCGGAACCATTCGAGTTCCTCGATCGAGGGCTGCAGCGGCGAGGTCCAGATCACCTGTTTCAGGATGTCGCGGCTCTTTGGCCCCTGCACGGCGACATTGTGCATCTGGTCGGTGGACGAGCGCACCAGCACGTTGAGGCCGAGCTTTGTCGCCGTCTCGCGCAGCCATTCGCCGGACAGATCGTCGCCGCCGACCCAGCGGAAATTGTCCTTGCCGAGCCTGAGCAGCGTGCCGTCGTCGATCATGCCGCCATGCTCGTAGCACATGGCGGAGTAGACGACCTGGCCGACGCCGAGTTTCCTGACGTCGCGCGTCAGCGTGTATTGCAGCAGGGCTTCGGCATCCGGGCCGGTGACCTCGAATTTGCGCAGCGGCGATAAATCCATGATCACCGCGTCCTGCCGGCAGGCCCAGTATTCGGCGATAGGTCCTTCCTTGGCGAAGGAATTGGCCAGCCAGTAACCCCTGTACTCGACGAAGTCGCGTGTGTGCTTGGCAAAGCTCTGGTGAAAGGCTGTCTCGCGGGTCATTTTCGGTTCCGAATCGGGCGTCATGCGTCTGGCGATCGCTCGCGAGAATTTGTGCTGGCCGGAATAGGTCCGCACGTGGATGTCGGTCAGGTCCCAGCCATTGGCCGGCGTCGTGTCGTCGGGGCAGGCGGAGGAAACGCAGACGATGTCGGTCAGCGCGCGCAGCAGAACATAGTCGCCGGCGCGCGACCATGGCTCGTCCGACACCATCACGCCATGGGCGTCGATCGCCGTGTTGAAGAAGAAGTTGATCGCCATCCAGCCGGCGCGGGCGTTCACCCCCTTATCGGAGAGCGCGCGGTTGAAATTCTCCGAGCAGTTGGTGTGGCCGGGATAGCCGATGTCGTCGTAATATTTCGCCGCACAGGCGAGCGCGAAGGCGTCGTGCCGGCCGCACGTGTCCTGCACCACCTCGACCAGCGGCTCCATGTCCTGGTCGTAGTATTTGGAATGCAGGCCGGGCATCGGATAGCTCGCGCCCATCAGCGTGCGCGTCGTCGTCACATCAAGCGGATGGTCGAGCCCCTTGTCGAGCTTGCGCGCCGAGAAACACTGGAAGTCGGTGCACTGGCGCCCGTCGACATCGATGATCTGCAGATAATCGCCGGCCTTGACGAAATAGGATTCCGCCGTCGCCGAATGGACGCGCAGGTCGAGCACCGGATCGGCGAGCGGATCGGCAAGCCGGGATCTTAATTTCAGGCGGATCGTGTTGCGCCGCACGATGATGCTGAGCGGCGTCGCCGTGTCATGCCCGTCGACCAGCATCGGCCCGCCGGGCGCGGCAATCAGCATCGCGCCATCGCGCTGGACGGAAAACGCTTGCTCGGTACCGGCAGGCGTCGAGCCGCCGAATACGCGCACCGCCTTGGGCTGATCAAGCTGAACCTGCCGGCGCTCGAGCCCGCGCCGCAGCGATGCGATGCTGTCATCGCCCTCGGCGAGCAGCGCCTTGATGCCGGCGGCATTGCTGTTGGGTTCCTCGCCGAGAATGCCTGGATCGGTGACGCCTGACTTGTCCCAGGCCAGCAACTCGCAGGCCTGGCCGCCTTCGACGTTGCGCACCGTAATCGTATCGCCGGCCTCGACTTCGATCAGCACCGCGCCATTGCCCTGGATCGTGTACCGTTCCATCCCCGGCGGCAGCGTGATCTGGCCGGGCCTCAAGATGAGGCTTGGCCTGGGCGGTCCGGCTGCGACTGTGGGGTAGGGCGACTGGCTCATCTCAGCCCTGCGGTTCGAGAAACAAGTTTGCCTGTGTGTGAAATTATTTTAGCGACAAGAATAGCAGTGTCGGTGAGTTTGGCAAGCGGAGGCGCCGTTACTGGTGCTATCGTTTTGGTGCATCCTTGCCGGTCGCCTGGTCTTCGAACGTCAGCGCTGCCCCTCATCTGGCTGCCGCCATCTTCTCCCCGTAAACGGGGCGAAGGGCGCTGTCGCCGTCGATTTCGCCAATCGCCAACGTCACAGATCGGAGCGCCGCCGTTGCGGACAGCCCCTTCTCCCGTCACTATACGGGGAGAAGATGCCGGCAGGCAGGTGAGGGGCAGCGCCGAGTTCTGCTGATTGGCAGCTAAAGCTCCACGGAATGCCCGATAGCCACGCCATACTCCGCCGCCGAATCCAGCATCGTGTGCCACAGGCTCTCGGCGAAAGTCGCGAAGACCAGCAGATTGAACACCACCTGTCCGTCGCGATCCGCACCTCGCCATAGCGTAACGCTGGTATGATCCATCGAGGTCGCTGCGGCGGCACCCACGCCAAACACATCGGAATGCAGATCGATAGACGACAGCTTGGCCAACATCGCGCGCGCCTTCGCGCCGGAGATGCTGATCAGCACGCGCGCATGCGACTGGTCCGACAGCGAGGCGCAGGATGCGAAAACGGGAGCGAGCGACTCCATCGTGTGCTTGCCGCCCTTCGACAGCACCATGAATTGATCCGGTCCCGACCAGATCAGCGTGGCGTCCGCCGTGCCGACCGCCTTTGGCGTCTCCGGCCCCGCGACGCCGAACCGCACCTGTGCTGCCTCGGCCATCTCCCCCGCCTTGCCGCGCCGCGCCATCACCTGGACGAGATCGAAATCGCGGATCTCGGTCAGCGACACGCCGGCGTCACCCTGCGCGCCGTGGCGGCCGGTGACGAGCGCGCGATCAAGCGGGCCGCGGGTCTCCCAGGAAAACTCAGCCACGCTGGCGCCCTCCATCCGGATCGTAGAAGACGGGAGTGCAAATCTCGACATCATAGTCCTCGCCGCGCAGCGGATCGTGCGCGTGCACGGTCTCGCCGATGCGCTCGCGGCCGCGCTCGATGAGCGCCAGCCCGATCCACTGGTCCAGCGTCGGCGAGAAGCAGACCGAGGTGACATAGCCTTGATCATTGTCCGGGCCGGCGATCTCGCCTTTCGGAATGATGTGCGCCCCGGAACGCAAGCGCCGGGCCTTGTCGGTCGGCTTGATGCCGACCACCACCTGCCGGTCCGGCGCCACTAGCGCCTCGCGGCCGGCCATGACGCGGCCGATGAAGTCCTTTTTAGTCGACATCATCTTGCCGAGGCCGAGATCGGCCGCGGTTGTCGTGCCGCTGAGTTCCGGCCCGGCGACATGGCCCTTTTCGATGCGCATGACGCCGAGCGCCTCGGTGCCGTAAGGCGTCACGCCGAACGGCTGGCCCGCAATCATCAGATTGCGCGCCATCGCCTCGCCGTAGCGCGCCGGCACCGAAATCTCGAACGCCATTTCACCGGAGAAGGAGATGCGGAACAGCCGCGCTTTGACGCCGCCGCGCAACGCGACTTCGCGCACGCCCATGAAGGGGAAACCTTCGTTGGAGAGATCTTCCGAAGGATCGACGATCTCTTTCAACAGGTCGCGGGTCTTGGGTCCGGCAATGGAGAACTGCGCCCACTGGTCGGAGACCGAAGTCAGTTGCACGTCGAGTTTCGGAAACAGCACCTGCCGGCAGAATTCGAGGTGCTGCATCACCAGCCCGGCCTTGGCCGTCGTGGTGGTCAGGAAATAGTGGTCCTCGGCCAGCCGCGACGTGGTGCCGTCATCATAGACGATGCCGTCCTCGCGCAGCATCAGCCCATAGCGCGCCTTGCCGACGGCAAGATTGGAGAAGGTGTTGATGTAGACGCGGTCGAGGAAGGCGCCGGCGTCCGCGCCATGCACGTCGATCTTGCCGAGTGTCGAGACATCGCAGAAGCCGACGCCGCCGCGCACAGCCTTGACCTCGCGGGTCACCGATTCCAGCCAGTCCTTCTCGCCCGCGCGGGGGTACCACTGTGCCCGTTTCCATAAACCGGTGTCGACAAAGATAGCGCCCTGTTCGGCTGCCCAGTGATGCGACGGCGTCAGCCGCGTCGCATGAAAATTCTCGTCGCGATGGTGGCCGGCAAAGGCACCGATGGCGACGGGCACGTAAGGCGGGCGATAGATGGTCGTGCCGGTCTCGGGAATGGATTTGCCCGTGACCGCCGCCATGATGGCGAGGCCGGCGACATTGGAGGTCTTGCCCTGGTCGGTCGCCATGCCGAGCGTGGTGTAGCGCTTCAGGTGCTCGACCGATTCAAAGCCCTCACGCTGCGCCAGCTCGATGTCGGAAGCGGTGACGTCATGCTGCTGGTCGACAAACGCCTTGCCTTTGCCTGCGACATGCCACAGAGGCGTCAGCGAAAAGGCCTCGTCGTCGGCGACCGGCATCGATCCCGCACCGCTGCTGCGTCCAGCATCGCGCGCGGCGGCAGCACCAGCCTCGAACCCTTGGCGAAGGCAGGCGCCGAGGCCGAAGGCACCGTTGGCGGCACCCGCGGCAACCATGCCGGGCGGGGCGCCATCTGGCACGAAGGCGGCGATGTCGTCGCGCCATTTCGGCCGGCCTCGATGGTAGGAGGTGAGCCCGACCGTCGGGTTCCAGCCACCGGACACGGCAAGTCCGTCGGCCTCGACCTCGGCACGTGCGCCGCCGGCCAGCGAAACGGAAAGCTTGCGCACGCCGGTCTTGCCGCCGTCGACGCCGCTGACGGAGCCGTGCAGCACCGGGAAACCGCCCTTGCTGGCAAGCGAGCGATGCGCCGGCGAGATCTCCGCACGGGCGTCGATCACCGCCGCGACCTGCAATCCGGCGCCGAGTGCTACCTCGACCGTGCGCCAGCCATCCTCATTGTTGGCGAACAGCGCGATGCGCTTGGCCGGCGCTGCGGCGTAGCGATTGATGTAGCTGCGCATCGCGGACGCCATCATGACGCCGGGCGTGTCGTTGCCGGCAAAGACGATTGGCCGTTCGAGCGCACCTGCCGCGACGACGCAGCGCTTGGCCACGATCCGCCACAGACGCTGCCGCACCTGATGCTCGGGCGGCTGCGGCAGATGATCGTTGACCCGCTCGATCGCGCCATATGTGCCGCCGTCATAGACGCCGAACAGCGTCGTGCGGCTCATGATGCGCACGTCGGGCAGCGAGGCGAGTTCGGCTAGCGTTCGCGCCAGCCATTCTGCCGCCGGCAGTCCGTCGATCGTGCCGCCATCGGCAAGCAGGCGGCCGCCGGGCACGAAATCCTCTTCGCACAGGATGACCCGCGCGCCGCTGCGACCGGCAGCCAAAGCCGCAGCCAGGCCGGCCGGCCCCGAACCGGCGATCACTACGTCGCAATGCGCCCAGGCCTTGTCATAGTGGTCGGGGTCGGGAACCACGGCGGCACGGCCGAGGCCGGCGGCGCGGCGGATCGCCGGTTCGTAGATCGCTTCCCAGAACTTCGCCGGCCACATGAAGGTCTTGTAGTAGAAGCCGGCGACGAAGATCGGCGCGAACAGCTGGTTGACCGACATGACGTCGAAGTTGAGCGACGGCCAGCGGTTCTGGCTGGCCGCTTCGAGGCCATCATAGAGCTCGGCGGTGGTGGCCTTGGTGTTGGCCTCGCGCCGCGCGCCGGTGCGCAGCTCGACCAGCGCGTTGGGCTCTTCCGAGCCCGCCGTCAGGATGCCGCGCGGGCGATGGTATTTGAACGAACGGCCGACCAGCTTGACGCCGTTGGCGACCAATGCCGAGGCAAGCGTATCGCCCTTGAAACCGGAGAAGCTCTTGCCGTCGAAGCTGAAATTCAGTGGCGCCGCACGGTCGACGAGACCGCCCGATGCAAGGCGATGGGACTGGCTCACGATGTAAGGCCTTCCATCAATTCGACGTCTTTTGAGAAGCCAGCGCTGCCCCTCATCGCCCTGCCGGGCACTTCTCCCCGTATAGTGACGGGGAGAAGGAGGCTGGCCGCGGCTGCGGCGCCCTTCTTGCAACGCTGATGATTGGCGAAACCGTTGATTAGGGCGCCCCTCTCCCCGTCTCTATACGGGGAGAGGATGCCGGCAGGCAGGTGAGGGGCGGCGCTGACCTGGACAGAATAAGTCATTTCGCAACCTGCCTCGCCCCGGCACCCGGCGCCGGTTCAACCGCCGAAATCTCGTGTGTCAGCGTGTTGCGGGTGACCTTCAGCCAGGCCCGGCAGCCGCCGCCATGATACCAACTCTCGTCCATCACGCCGGCGATATTGTCGCGCAGATAGACGTAATCGTAGACCTCGTCTTCCGACGCTCCAGGTGCCGGCCGCGCGGGCTTGGCGTCGCCGAGATAGGTGAATTCGCCAAGTTCGCGTTCGCCGCAGAAGGGACAGGTAATGCGCATGGTTCCAGCCGTCTTCAGTGCAGGTTCGGTTGGGCGCCCTGGCCCTTTTCGTCGATCATGGCGCCGGTCCGGAACCGGTCGAGGCGGAAGCGGGCGGCCTCCTTGTGCGATTCGTCGCGCGCGATCAGGTGGGCGAAGACGAGGCCCGAACCCGGCGTCGCCTTGAAGCCGCCATAGCACCAGCCGGCATTGAGGTAGAGCCCGTCGACCGGCGTCTTGTCGATGATCGGCGAGCCGTCCATCGACATGTCCATGATGCCGCCCCACTGGCGCAACAGCCGCACGCGGCCGATCATCGGGATGATCGCCATGCCGCCCTCGCAGACATCTTCCATCACAGGAAGATTGCCGCGCTGGGCGTAGGAATTGTAGCCGTCGATGTCGCCGCCGAAGACGAGGCCGCCCTTGTCCGACTGGCTGACATAGAAATGTCCAGCGCCAAATGTCATGACGCCTGGAATAAGCGGCTTGATCGCCTCGGAGACGAAGGCCTGCAGCACATGGCTCTCGATCGGCAGGCGCAGGCCCGCCATATCAGCGACGCGCGACGACGACCCCGCGACCGCCATGCCGACCTTGCCGGCACCGATCCTGCCGCGCGAGGTCTCGACGCCGGTCACCTTGCCATTGGCGTCCCTGACAAAGCCGGTCACTTCACAATTCTGGATGATGTCGACGCCAAGTTCGCTGGCGGCGTGGGCGTAGCCCCAGGCCACCGCGTCGTGGCGCGCCGTGCCGCCGCGCCGCTGCAAGAGCCCGCCTTGCACGGGGAAGCGCGCATGGTCGAAGTTCAGGAACGGCAGCATCTTCTTCAGCGCTGCCTGGTCGAGCAGTTCGGCATCGATGCCGTTGATGCGCATCGTGTTGCCGCGCCGCGCATAAGCATCGCGCTGCGCGTCGGAATGGTAGAGATTGAGAACGCCGCGCTGGCTCACCATCGCGTTGTAGTTCAGATCCTGCTCCATCCGCTCCCACAGCTTCATCGACAATTCGTAGAAGCCGGTATTGCCGGGCAGGCCGTAATTGGAGCGGATGATGGTGGTGTTGCGGCCGGCATTGCCGGAGCCGATCCAGCCCTTTTCCACCACGGCGACATTCCTGATGCCGTATTCGCTGGCCAGGAACCAGGCGGTGGCCAGCCCATGGCCGCCGCCACCGATGATCATCACGTCGTAGCGGTCCTTCGGTGTGGCGTCGCGCCATGTGCGCTGCCAGTTCTTGTGGCCTGAAAGGGCGGCGCGTGCGAGCGAGAAGATCGAGTATTTCATCAGTTCATTCCGAGGTCGCTCGCACCGCTAAAGACGATCAAATGTCCAGCGTGTGGTCGCGCTCCCATTGCGTGAAGTGCGAAGCATAGGAATTCCATTCCTGGTGCTTCAGCTTTAGGTAGGCCGACGAGAATTCCTCACCCAGCGCCGCCTTGAGCGATTTATCCTTGTCGAACTCGCGTAGCGCGTCGAGCAGGTTGAGCGGCAGTTTCGGCGCACCCTTCACCGTATGCCCGTGCTGGTACATGTCGATGTCGTAGCGCTTGCCCGGATCGGCCTGCGAGCGGATGCCGTCGAGGCCGGCGGCGATGATCACGGCCTGCAACAGATACGGGTTGACCGCACCGTCGGGCAGGCGAAGTTCGAAACGGCCGGGGCCGGGCACGCGCACCATGTGGGTGCGGTTGTTGCCCGTCCAGGTCACCGTGTTCGGCGCCCAGGTCGCGCCCGAGATGGTGCGCGGCGCGTTGATGCGCTTGTAGGAATTGACCGTCGGGTTGGTGATCGCGGCCAGCGCCGAGGCATGTTTCATGATGCCGCCGAGGAAGTTCCTGCCCTTGGCCGACAGGCCAAGCTCCATCGACTTGTCGGCGAAGACGTTGGTCTTGCCTGACTTGTCCCACACCGAAATATGGGCGTGGCAGCCATTGCCGGTCAGGCCCTGGAAGGGTTTTGGCATGAAGGTGGCGCGCAGGCCGTGCTTCTCGGCGACCGACTTGACCATGAATTTGAAGAAGGAATGCTTGTCGGCGGTCGCCAGCGCGTCGTCGAAGTTCCAGTTCATCTCGAACTGGCCGTTGGCGTCCTCATGGTCGTTCTGATACGGCCCCCAGCCCAGCGCCAGCATATGGTCGCAGATTTCGGCGATCACGTCGTAGCGGCGCATCACCGCTTGCTGGTCGTAGCAGGGTTTTGACGCCGTATCGTACTCGTCGGAGATCGCCTTGCCGTCGGGCGAGATCAGGAAGAACTCGGCCTCGACGCCGGTCTTGACGTGCATGCCTTCGCTGGCGGCCTCGGCGATCAGCCTGTTCAGCGTGTTGCGGGGTGCCTGGTCGACCCCCTTGTCGTCCATGATGCAATTGGCGGCGACCCAGGCAACCTCGGGCTTCCATGGCAGCTGGATCACCGAATCCGGATCCGGAACCGCCAGCATGTCGGGATGCGCCGGTGTAAGATCGAGCCAGGTGGCGAAGCCGGCAAAGCCGGCGCCATCTTTCTGCATGTCCGATATCGCCTGCGCGGGCACCAGCTTGGCGCGCTGGCCACCGAACAGGTCGGTGTAGGAAATCATGAAATACTTTACGCCGTTCTTCTTGGCGAAAGCGGCGAGATCGTTCCCCATTATAGTTCCTCGCTTATGTCTGCTGAAGGCTTAGAAGGTGTTTTTTCCCGGTATCCAGTTGGTGCCGGCCAGCGGCACGCCGGCCATGGCGGCTGCCTCGATCGTGAGGGCGACGAGGTCCTCGGGTTCGAGATTGTGCAGGCTGTTCTTGCCGCACGCGCGGGCAATGGTTTGAGCTTCGAGCGTCATCACCTTGAGGTAGTTGGCGAGCCGCCGTCCAGCCGCGATCGGGTCGACCCGCTTCATCAACTCGGGATCCTGGGTGGTGATGCCGGCCGGGTCTTTGCCCTCGTGCCAATCGTCATAGGCGCCAGAGGTGGTGCCAAGCTCGTTATACTCCGCCTCCCAGCGGGGGTCGTTATCGCCGAGCGCCACCAGGGCCGCCGTGCCGATCGAGACCGCGTCGACGCCGAGCGCCAGCGCCTTGGCGACATCGGCGCCGTTGCGGATGCCGCCGGAGACGATGAGCTGCACCTTGCGATGCATGCCGAGATCCTGCAGCGCCTGCACGGCCGGCCGGATGCAGGCGAGCGTCGGCTGGCCGACATTTTCGATGAACACTTCCTGCGTCGCCGCCGTGCCGCCCTGCATGCCGTCAACGACGACGACGTCGGCGCCGGCCTTAACCGCGAGGGCTGTATCGTAATAGGGGCGGGCGCCGCCGACCTTGACGTAGATCGGCTTTTCCCAGTCGGTGATTTCGCGCAGCTCGAGGATCTTGATCTCGAGATCGTCCGGGCCGGTCCAGTCGGGGTGGCGCGAGGCCGAACGCTGGTCGATGCCTTTCGGCAGCGTCCGCATCTCGGCGACGCGGTCGGAGATCTTCTGGCCGAGCAGCATGCCGCCGCCGCCCGGCTTGGCGCCCTGGCCGACGACGACTTCGATGGCATCGGCGCGGCGCAGGTCGCGCAGGTTCATGCCGTAGCGCGATGGCAGGTATTGATAGACCAGTTGCTTGGAATGGCCGCGCTCTTCCTCGGTCATGCCGCCATCGCCGGTCGTGGTCGAGGTGCCCGACAGCGTCGCGCCGCGCCCAAGCGCTTCCTTGGCCGGGCCAGACAGCGAGCCGAAGCTCATGCCGGCGATGGTGATCGGGATCTTCAGCTCGATCGGCTTCTTGGCGTGGCGCGAGCCCAGTACCACCGAGGTGTCGCAACGCTCGCGATAGCCTTCCAGCGGATAGCGCGAGATCGAGGCGCCGAGGAACAGGAGATCGTCGAAATGCGGCAGCTTGCGCTTGGCGCCGGCGCCACGGATATCATAGATGCCGGTCGCCGCGGCGCGGCGGATTTCGGAAAGCGTGTAGTCGTCGAAGGTCGCGGATTTGCGCGGTGTCGTCGGCGGGTTGCGGTACGTCATCTTGCCTCAATACGCGTCGGCGTTGTCGATATTGAAATTGTAGAGCGTGCGCGCCGAGCCGTAGCGCTTGAACTCCGACGGCTTGACGCCGGTCACGCCGGCGCGGTCGAGCAGGCCCTGCAGCAATTCCAGGTGCTCGGGCCGCATCTCCTTGACGATGCAGTCGGCGCCCAGGCTGTCGACCTTGCCGCGTACGAAGAGCCGCGCCTCGTAGATGGAATCACCGAGCGCATCACCGGCATCGCCCAGCACCACGAGGTTGCCGGACTGCGCCATGAAGGCCGACATGTGGCCGATATTGCCGTGCACGACGATGTCGATGCCCTTCATCGAGATGCCGCAGCGCGAAGACGCATTGCCCTCGATGACCAGCAGGCCGCCCTTGCCGGTGGCGCCGGCATACTGGCTGGCGTCGCCTTTCACCGTTATCGAGCCCGCCATCATGTTTTCGCCGACGCCGGGTCCGGCCGAGCCGTGCACGGTGATCGCGCTGCCTGAATTCATGCCGCCGCAATAGTAGCCGACGCTGCCGCGCACATCGATGCTGACAGGCTGGTCGACGCCGACAGCGACGGAGTGGTTGCCTTTCGGGTTGAGCACTTCCCACGCTGTCTCGTTGGAACCGGGGGTGAGCTGGTGCAGCGCCTGGTTGAGTTCGCGCAACGACTGGACGTCGAGGTCGAAGACGCGCGCATGGCTTTCGCGCGTTGCCTTGGAGGTTGCCGGCATGAACTCAATGCTCCCAGAAATAAACGGTTGCGGGCTCCGGTTCCCAGACCCGCGCATTGTCGATGCCGGGTAGTTTGGTCAGCGCGCGATATTCCGAGCCGAAGGCGACATACTGGTCGGTTTCGGCCATCACGGCGGGCTTGCAGGCGATCGGGTCGCGCACCACGCCGAAGCCGTTCTTGGTGCCGACGACGAAGGTGAAGAAGCCGTCGAGGTCCGACAGCGTGCCTTCGAGCGCTTCGCCGAGGTTCTTGCCATGCGCCATCTGCGAGGACAGATAGGCGGCCGCCACCTCGGTATCGTTCTCGGTCTCGAACTTCATGCCTTCGCGCACCAGTTCGCGCCGCACATTGTTGTGGTTGGACAGCGAACCATTGTGCACCAGGCACTGGTCGCCGCCGGTCGAAAACGGATGCGCGCCCATCGTCGTCACCGCCGATTCCGTCGCCATGCGGGTATGGCCGATGCCATGCGTGCCGGTCATCTTGCGCACCTCGAAGCGGTCGACGACGGCTTCGGGAAGGCCGACTTCCTTGTAGATTTCCACCGCTTCACCGGCGCCCATGATGCGCACGTCGGGACGAAGCGACTGAAGGGCCTCACGCGCCGCGTCGACCTTGTCGGGCGTGGTCCTGACCACCGCATGTGTCGATTTCACCGCAATGCTCACCGGCGCTCCGAGAGCCTTGGCGAGTTCGGCGTCCAGCCCGCGAAAATCGCGGTCAGGCTTCGGCGACTGGATGGTGATCTTGGCTTCGTTGCCTGATGTCGCGCCATAGATGGCGATGCCGGCGCTGTCCGGCCCGCGATCGCTGAGCGATACGAGCATCTCCGACAGCATCGCGCCGAGCTTCGGCTCCAGCGTCTTGTCCTTCAGGAAAAGTCCAACGATTCCGCACATGTCAGCCTCCCGACGTTTGTGACCATGAGATGATGTACCGAATGAAATCCTTGAATTCAATGGTATGAAAAAAATTTTCCTCTGGTTACGTATGTGGCTCGATGCCGCTCTGCATGTCGTCGCTCCCCGGTCGGGCATTATGAGCCCATTTGGCGGTACGGATACGGGCGAGCTTGTAGGCGTCGAGGATCGACAGCGCATAGATGAGGAAGCCGCCGGCGTGCCGGCCGACGAAGCTGGCATCCGGCGGCGAGATCTTGGCGGTTACCCAGGCCAGGATGACCATGAAGAAAAGGAACTGCAATCCGCGCACGGGCACGCCAAGAATGACATGACCGCTGCCCGGCAGCGCGATTGCCGCGCCCAGGACGAGATAAGGGCTCACTGGCGCCGGCGAAGTGTTTGAAGTGCTCATGCGGCCTGCCGTTCGCTTCGGTTGATGGCGTCGCGCAGCTCGGACAGCGATACGAGCAGCCGCTCGATCAGCATCGCATCGATCCGTGTGTCGCCGAACGCGGCTTGCCGGAAGACACCGTAGCGTGCCCGTTCGGCCTCGGCCAGCAGCCAGACCATGCGTACGCCCTTGGGTGTGATCAGCAACTCCTTGGCGCGGCCATCCGAAAATAGTTCGAGATGACCGGTGATGATGCCCTGCGGAAAACGCGTGCCCCTGTGGTCGGTCCGCAGCACCGCCTCGGCGGGAAAGCCCGGCGCCTTCGGCAGCGTGTGCGCAAGATGGTCGAAATTGGAGAATGTGGTCGGCGAGCCCGGCCGCATCATCATGTCGAAAGTGGCAGGCACGGCAACCTTTTCGGTGATCGAGACGGAAAGCCAGCGCGTCGGCAGCTTTCGCGTCGCCAGCGTGTCGACGATGGTGCGCACTTGCACCCGACGGCTGTTCCAGGAGCCTTCCCAGGTCAAAACACCCGCGGTGCCATTGGAGACATTGGCAGCGTCCACAATGACGGCGCGGATGCTGGCCGTATCGAAAGCCAGCGCGGCCAGCGCTTTGTTGTGATTGGCACGCGCCATGAAGGCGAGGTGGAAGACGAGAGCCAGGGCAATCGCCCCGACAAGCAATATGGATGTCACGTCACGCACCTCACGATGGCTCGCCCTGCTTCGGGTGAGCTTCCTTTGCTCCGATCAATAGCCCTGCGGTTTCGGCCACGGCATGGTGAACTGGTCGCCACGCCGCACGAATTTGTAGCGGTAGAAGTGGAACCACACGGAAATCAGGAAATAGAAGATGGTCATCGCGATCAGCTGCGAGCCGAAGCCGAGGAAGATGGCGAAGAAGGTCACCACGCACAAGCAGAACAGCACGATCGCCGGCAGCGGATGGAAGGGGTGCGTATAGCCGCGGCGGATCGAGCCCAGCGGCCACTTCTTCCTGAACATCATGATGTTGATGCTCATGAAAGTGTACTGCAGCACGCCCGACAGGATCGAGAAGGTGATCGCCTGGTTGAGGTCGGCGATGAAGGCGAAGGCGAGCGCGATCGGCAGCAGGAACAGGATCGAGCGGTAGGGCGTGCGGTATTTCGGATGCACCGCCGAGAACCAGCTTGGCAGATAGCGGTCGCGGCCGAGCGAGAACCAGGCGCGCGCGGCGTCATTGATGCAGCCATTGGCCGAGGCGAGTGCGGCCAGCAAGGTGGCGACGAACAGAAGATTTTCCAGCAGCGGGCTGCCGGTCAGCTTGCCGGCGTCCCACAGCGGATAATAGGTGATGCCGAGATATTCCCAGGGCATCAGCGAGGCGCAGACATACCAGGTCATGGCGGCTGCGATCAGCAGCGTGATCATGCCGGCCATGGTCCCGTAGGGCAGGGAGCGGGCCGGCGAACGCACTTCCTCGGCCGCCTGCGTCGTGCCTTCGATGCCGAGATAGTACCAGATGCCAAACTGGAAGGCGGCGATGACGCCGATCCAGCCATAGGGCAGCGCATTTCCCGGCGTCACGAGTTCGTTGAGCTTCAGCACCGCCCCTTGCGTCCACGGGCTGACCGAAAAGAAGAGGATGACGATCGAGACGTAGGCGATTGCCGTGATGACGAAGTTGACGTTGAGCGTCATCAACACGCCGCGATAGTTGAGCCACGCCAGCACCACGATGGTGGCGGCGATGAAGGAATTGTGGGTGAGCCCTTCGACGCCAGCCTTGGCGACGATAGTGTCGCCGAGCAGGATGGCGTCGGACACTTCAAGCATGGTGTAGGCAAACACCAGGAAGAGCGCGACATTGAACGCCATCAGCGGCCCGACAATGTGCTTGGCCTGTGCGTATTGGCCGCCGGCGGCGGCGACGGTCGAGGTGACCTCGGAATCGATCATGGCGACCGAGGTGTAGAGCAGCCCGACGATCCAACAGACGATCAGCGCCGCCAGCGCGCCGCCCTTGTCGGCCGAGAAATTCCAGCCGGTGAACTCGCCGACCAGGACGATGCCGACACCAAGCGCCCAGACATGGGCCGGGCCAAGCACCCGAAGCAGCGATACCCGGTCGCCGTGAATTGTGGTGGTGGTGTTTTCAAGCGCGACCGTCATCGATCAATCCCCACTCAGATCCGGTGTTTTTCGGAAGCGGCTTCAAGCTCGCCTTCACGCGACGAGGTCAGAACGTCCTCGGAGTAGTTTGTATCGACCTTGAACCAATCGTAGAGCATCCACAGCGCGAGCACGATCGAAATGCCCCAGCATGCGTAAGACAGTGCCACCCACATGATCGTGTCCCCAAATTCTTCGTCGAACCTTATTTGTCGTCGAACTTTTCTTTGATGACGTCTCGATATTCGCGGTCGGATGCCCGGAACAGGAAGACGAAATAGCCGATCAGCACGGCCGCCATGATGATCAGTGTCGGCCAGTCGATGATGTAGTGGAACCGGTTCTGGATGATGTCATGCGCGGTCTCCGGCGTGTAGCCGAGCTTCTCCCAGATCGAGGCCATTGTCGGGTTCTGGCCAAGGGCTTCCCAGGTCTTGGCATCGAGCGCGTCGATGGACTTCGCCGCCCCGGCCAATCCCATTTTCAGCGGCAGCCACAGCGCCACGAAGATGGCGACCACGACAACGGCAATATCGAAAACCTGCCCGGCCTTGCTTTGCTCCGGCGGCGTATAACGCGGCATGTCTGTGCTCCTCAGGCCTTGCGATTGCGGGATGCGTCGGCGTTCTTGATGTCGAGCCCGTAGATGAAGTCCTTGTCTTCCTTGTAGTGCTTGACCATCGCCAGGATGGCCGCGGTGTTGAAGATCAGCACCAAGGCCGCGGCGATCGCCACGACGGCCTTGATGCCGCTATGCGGGATATAGGGCCACGTCATGAAGAGGACGAAGAGGATCGTCGCCCACAGGCAGATGATCAGGAGCGCGGAGCCGCGCACGTCGGAACGGTACAGCGCCTCGATGCGCTGCTGCAGGTCTGACATCGGTTTTCCCCTTCTTTGCCGACGCCCGGTTCCGAATTGACCGCCCGCCGCTCTCTTTCAAGAGAGTAAAATTTTTTTCATAAGCTCCGCCCGAATCCCGAACTTGTCAAGACGAATTTACTCGGGGTTAACCGCTCGCTTCGAGTGAACAATTTTGCCTGACAATGAAATTATTTGCTTCAAGGGGATTGCAGGCTTCCCGCGTTTGCGGTCAATATTCCGTCCAAAGCTCCGCCCTCGGGCAAAGGAGCAGGGAACAGCAGCATTTTCGAACGGAGGACGAGCGGATGACGGCATCCTGGAGATTTTCAACCCTGGCGGATCGCCATCGCGCCCTGGGGTCGAAACTCGAAGACTGGAGCGGTATGGGCACCGCCTGGACCTACGACAAGGATGCCGATGAAGAATATGTCGCCATCCGCACCAAGGCCGGGCTGATGGATGTTTCCGGCCTGAAGAAGGTGCACATCACAGGACCGCACGCCTCGCATCTCATCGACCTCGCCACAACACGCGACGTCGAAAAGATCTATCCCGGCAAATCGGCCTATGCCTGCATGCTGAACGAAGCGGGAAAATTCACCGACGACTGCATCCTCTACCGCACGGGGCCGAATGCGTGGATGGTGGTGCACGGCTCGGGCACCGGCCATGAGGAACTGCAGCGGGCGGCGATGGGCCGGGACGTGTCGCTGCGCTTCGACGACAATCTGCACGATTTGTCGCTGCAGGGGCCAACGGCCGTCGACTATCTGGCCAAGCACGTGCCCGGCATCCGCGACCTCAACTATTTCCACCATATGCAGACGCAGCTGTTCGGCTTCCCCGTCATGATCTCGCGCACCGGCTATACCGGCGAGCGCGGCTACGAGATTTTCTGCCGTGGCCAGGATGCCGGCGCGATCTGGGACAGGATCCTCGACGAGGGCAAGAGCGCCGGCATCATCCCCTGCCGCTTCACCACGCTCGACATGCTGCGCGTCGAAAGCTACCTGCTGTTCTATCCATACGACAATTCCCAAAAGTATCCGTTCGAGAATGAAGGCCCTGGCGACACGCTGTGGGAGCTTGGCCTCGACTTCACCGTCAGCCCCGGCAAGACCGGTTTTCGCGGCGCCGAGGAGCACTATCGCCTGAAGGGCAAGGAGCGCTTCAAAATCTTTGGCGTGTTGCTCGACGGCAAGGAGCCAGCCGATGAAGGCGCGCCGGTCTATCGCGACGGCAAAAAGGTCGGCGTGGTGACCTGCGCCATGTATTCGCCGCTGGTCAAGAAATCGATGGGCATCGCCCGCCTCGATGTCGAATGCGCTGTCAAGGACACCAAGCTCGAAATCCGCAACAAGAGCGGGTCGATCAAAGCGACGGCGCAGCCCTTGCCGTTCGACGATCCCAAGAAGACCAAGCGCACGGCGAAAGGCTGAGGCATAATCGACAGCGAAGGGTTTCAAGGCACGAAGCAGCGAATGGCAGCCAAGACCATCATCAGCCGGCCCATTTACGGAACTCTCTCTCCGCAGCCTGGCAAGCATCATCTGTTTATCGCCGACGCCGAAGGCGCGCTGGCGATTGCCGACATGGCCGCCAAGGCCCCTTCCGGGTTCTTTGAAGGGGCCGAAATCGTCTTCATTCCCGGTCCTGACGGCAAATATGTAGCCGCCCTCGAAGCGCTGAAGCCGGCGCAATTTCACATCGCGCCATCCTTCGCCAGCCTGCTGCCGCGTCTGAAGCAGACGCTGACCAACGCCCATATGGGCTTGCGCCTCTATCTCGCAGGCACCGAGGGACTGATCGGGCAGGCGATGCAGGTTGCGCTCGAAGCCGGCATCGACCACACCTCCATGCAGACCGAACATCGCGGCTCGCTGGCGCGGCGCATGCAGTGTGTCCACTGCAAGGGCATCACCGAAAACGTGACGACGCAGCCGGCAACCTGCTCGCATTGTGGCCTGCTGCTGTTGGTGCGCGATCACTATTCCCGGCGCCTCGCGGCCTTCCAGGGCGTCTGCATCAATGCCGAGGATCGCTCCGAGATTCCTCCCATGGAGGAGGCCTTCCCATGAGCACCGGCACCACCAAGCTCGATGTCGTCGTCAGCGATGTCGTTCCGGTCAACGAGCTGGTCACCCGCTTTCATTTCCGCAGGCGCGACGGCGAGCTTTTGCCAACATTTTCCGGCGGCGCTCATGTCGTGGTCGAGATGCGCGACGGCGAGCGCACCAGGCTCAATCCCTATTCGTTGATGGGCTCGCCCCTCGACACGCGCGAATACACCATTTCGGTGCGCCGCGACGATGTCGGCCGCGGCGGCTCGCTGTTCATGCACAATTCGGTCAAGCCGGGCCTGGAGATGGTGATCAGCTATCCGGTCAATCTTTTCTCGCTCGATCTCAGGGCGAAGAAACATTTGATGCTGGCCGGCGGCATCGGCATCACGCCGTTCATGGCGCAGACCGCGCAACTGGCGGGCGAAGGCGGCAATTTCGAACTGCACTACACCTGCCGCACCGCCTCGCTCGGCACCTATGCCGACGTACTCAGGGAACGCTACGGCCGTCGGGTCCGGCTCTATCACGATGACCTTGAGGAGCGCATCGAACTCGACCGGCTCCTGTCGTCGCAGCCGCTCGGCACGCATCTCTATGTCTGCGGCCCGGCCGGCATGATCAACTGGGTGCGCGACCGCGCAGCAAGCCTGGGCTGGCCGCCGGAGACCGTACATTTCGAGCATTTCGCGGCGCCGCAGCCCGGCCTGCCGTTCGACGTGACGCTGGCCGTCAGCGGCAAGACCATCCGAGTCGGCGAGCAGCAGAGCCTGTTGGAAGCCATCGAGGCCGCCGGCGTCGATCCGCCCTATCTCTGCCGGGGCGGCGTCTGCGGCCAGTGCGAGACCAACGTCATCTCGTGCGACGGCAAGTTCATCCACAACGACCATTGGCTGAGCGAGGAAGAGCACCGTTCCGGCAGGAAGATCATGCCGTGCGTGTCGCGCTTCGAGGGCAAATCATTGGTCCTGGAAAGATAGGAGGCGAGCTTGGGTATCACCTTTCGCAAGGAAACCTTCCGCGACGACTTCACCTTCAGGAACAGCCCGGAGCACATCAGGCGGTTCCCGTTCCCGTTCCACGAAGACAGCTACATGTACGCGGTCAACATCGAGCCGCATGTCGTCGGTCCGAAGGGCTCGGTGCTGGAGAACCTGATCGACGTCGACGAGCACTATGTCGCCGAGATGCAGGACCGCGCTTTGGTGCTGGCCGAGGATCCGCTGCGTTGCCAGTCATTGCCGCACATGACCTTGGCCGGCTGGGACCTGCTGGAACTCTTGATGGAGCAGCAAGCGCTGGGATACCCCGAGCATTTCACGCTGGAGCGAAACGGCGACCGCTGGCGCTGGATCAACCGGCCGCTGGGCATCGACGATACCTTCACCTTCGGCGACACCTCGACGCTGCCCTACGGGCCGATGGAGTATATCACCCGGCAAAGCCAAGGCGATTTCTGCATCCTCGATCAGCGCGACGGCAATCTGTGGATGGACGCCGGCATGGTCACCACCCAGGCCGACTGGTCGCTCGATTTCGACATCGGCATGAATTTCTTCGAATGGCACGCGCCGGTGCCGCTGGCGCATGAGAAGGGGATTTTCGTCAGGGCGCTGAAATTCCTCACCAACATCCAGCAAGGCAAGCCGGCACGGCGCCTGAACTGGACGATGACCATCAATCCGCGCCTCGATACCAGCCCCGAAAACTACCACAAATGGGGTCCGGACCGCACGACCGTGACGCCCGAGAATGTCGGCGACAAGGTGCATTTGCGCGTCGAGCTGCAGAGCTTCTGGCGGCTGCCGCGCTCCAACGGGATCGTCTTCCCGATCCGCTGCTACCTGATCAAGATGGACGAGCTGGTGACGCAGCCGAAATGGGCGCGGCGCCTGCATCGCGTCATACGCGACCTGCCGGAGGAACTCGCCACCTACAAGGGCCTGACGCGTTTTCGTCCCACGCTGGTGGAGTGGCTGTCGAAGCTCGATGATGGCAGTGCGACGTCACCGGGGTTTGGGCCGGACTAAGGCAGGCCCCCTCATCCGGCCGCTACGCGGCGACCTTCTCCCCGAGGGGAGAAGAGATCGCCAAAGCTGGAGCCAGCTCCTCTCCCCTCGGGGAGAGGTCGGATTGCCCCGAATTGCTCTTTGCAATTCGGTCTTGGCAATCCGGGTGAGGGAGCAGCGGCGGCCCGCCTACCCAGCGCTATTCTGCGGATAACAGATAATCGACAGATACCGCATCGGCAGCCGCGTCAGCTCTTCCGGTCCATGCGGCGCGTCGGCGTCGAAGAACAGGCTGTCGCCTGGCTTCATCGGGTAGAGGTTGCTGCCGTGCCGGTAAACGACCTCGCCTTCCAGCATGTAGAGGAACTCCATGCCCTCGTGCTGGAAGGTCGGGAACACGTCCGAATCCTCGGTCAGCGTGATCAGATAGGGCTCGACCACGACGCCGCTGGTGTTTGACCCGATATGGCCGAGCAGATTGTACTGATGGCCGGCGCGCGTGCCGCGGCGTTCGACATCAAGACCTTGGCCGGCCTTGACGAAGACAGCGCTGCGCTCTTCCTCGAAGCGGCGGAAGAAGGCGGTGACCGGAACGCCGAGCGCCCGCGACAGTGCCTGCAAGGTGGTCAGCGACGGCGAGGTGATGCCGTTCTCGATCTTCGACAGCATGCCCAGCGAAATGTCGGTGGCGACAGCCAGATCGGCGACGGTGATGCCGAGCTTCTTTCTGAACGCCCGAACCTCGCGGCCGATCGCGACCTCCAGCACTTTTTCGCGGGTATCGCGAATGGCGTGCGGGTTCTGCGTTAGCGGTGCGCGGATGGTCTTTCCATCGGCCGAAACCTTCGGCTGCGGCTTTGCTTTCGCGGATGCGGGAGCAGTCTTGGAACCGGAATCTGTCTTCGCCATGTCTGTCCGAGCCCTCGAATATTTATTTCACCCTAGGTGAACTTATTCGCTGCCGATACAGGAGCGCAATGGCGACGGCAAGCCATCTTCTGTCGGGCGCGCCGGTCGTTGGAGCGCTGCCTTCGTCGGTTTTTCGCCAGGAATCCGTTGTACACAAACGCGTTCCCGCAGTTGGCTGTTGACAGCACGCAAGGGCCAATTATTGTCCTGTCAGTGAAATTTGTTTCGCTGGGGAAATCAAAAAAGTGGAGGCCCGGAAATGAAAACTCGCGTTGCCGTCATCGGAGCCGGACCGTCCGGCCTGGCACAGCTCAGGGCCTTCAAATCGGCCGCCGACAAGGGCGCCGACATTCCCGAGATCGTCTGTTTCGAGAAACAGTCGGACTGGGGCGGCCTGTGGAACTACACCTGGCGCACCGGCCTCGACGAGCATGGCGATCCCGTGCACGGCTCGATGTACCGCTACCTCTGGTCGAACGGACCGAAGGAGTGCCTGGAATTCGCCGACTACACGTTCGAGGAGCATTTCGGCCGGCCGATAGGTTCCTATCCGCCGCGCGCCGTGCTGTGGGACTATATCAAGGGCCGCGTCGAGAAATCGGGCCTACGCGAATGGGTGCGGTTCAACAGCCCGGTGCGCATGGTCACCTTCTCGGACGAGACCAAGAAGTTCACCGTCACCGCGCATGACCGCGGCAACGACGTCACCTATTCCGAAGAGTTCGACAATGTCGTCGTCGCCTCCGGGCATTTTTCGGTGCCCAACGTGCCCTATTTCGAGGGCTTCTCGACCTTCAACGGCCGTATCCTGCACAGCCACGATTTCCGCGACGCGATGGAATTCAAGGGCAAGGACATCCTGATCATCGGCCGTTCCTATTCGGCCGAGGACATCGGCTCGCAATGCTATAAATACGGCGCCAAATCCATCACCTCCAGCTACCGCTCGAAGCCGATGGGCTTCAAATGGCCGGAGAACTGGAAAGAGGTGCCGCTGCTGCAGAAAGTCGTCGGCAAGACGGCGCATTTCAAGGACGGCACCACCAAGGACGTCGACGCCATCATCCTGTGCACCGGCTATCTCCATTCCTTCCCGTTCCTGACCGACGATCTAAAGCTCAAGACCGCCAACCGGATGTGGCCGCTGGACCTCTATGAAGGCGTCGTCTGGGAGAACAACCCAAAACTGTCCTATATCGGCATGCAGGACCAGTTCTACACGTTCAACATGTTCGACGCGCAGGCCTGGTTCGCGCGCGATGTCATCATGGGCCGCATCAAATTGCCCTCCGCCGAGGCGATGGCGGCGCACGGCGCCAAATGGCGGGCGAGGGAAGAGACGCTGGAAGACGCCGAGCAGATGATCTGGTTCCAGGGCGACTACACCAAGGAATTGATGGACCAGACCGACTATCCCGGCTTCGACGTCGAGGCGGTCAACCAGACCTTCATGGAGTGGGAGCACCACAAGGCGGAAGACATAATGAGCTTCCGCGACCATTCCTACCGTTCGCTGATGACGGGCACCATGGCGCCGCTGCACCACACGCCGTGGCTGCAGGCGCTGGACGATTCGATGGAAAGTTACCTCGAAGTGAAAAGCGTCGCGGCGGAATAGCCGCGGCGCATCTTCAGGATTACCCCAATCTTGCCCTGGCCTTCGCTGTCCATGCGCTGCACAGCCGGTCGGCGACGATGCCGATGAAGGCGATGGCCAGGCCGGCGACGATGCCGCGGCCGGAATCGGCTTTCGACAGCGCGATGAACACTTCCTGACCGAGATCGCGCGTGCCGACCATGGCGCAGATGATGACCATCGCCAGCGCCATCAGGATGGTCTGGTTCACACCCAGCATGATCTCTGGAAGCGCCAGCGGCAGCTGCACCCGAAAGAAGGTCTGGCGCGGCGTGCAGCCGGACACCTTCGCCGCCTCGATCAGCGCCGGCGGCACCTGCCGGATGCCGTGGTTGGTGTAGCGGATGGCCGGCACCACGGCGAAGGCGACCGTGGCGATCATGGCTGTGACGTCGCCAACCCGGAACAGCATGACCACGGGAATGATGAAGCAGAAGGACGGCAGCACCTGCAGCGTGTCGATGACGGGCGTGATTATCTTCTCGAAACGATCGCTGCGCGCTGCCGCGAGTCCGATCGGGATGCCGATCAGGCAAGCGATGAAGGCCGAGATGCCGCAGAGATAGACCGTCGCCATGGTCTTTTCCCAGAGCCCGGTGACGGCGCAGAAGGCGGTGAGTGCCGCGACAAGTGCGGCCAGCCGCAAGCCTGAGAGCTGGTAGCCGGCAAGGCCGAGCAGGAACACCGCGCCCAGCCACGGAAAGCCCTCGCAAAAGGCGCGTACCGGGTTGAGCACGTTGAGGATCAGCGCGACGCGAAAGGCTTCGATGACGTCGAAGAAGTTGATCGTCACCCAGTTCACCGCCGCCTTCCACAGCGGCGCGGTGGTGAAGGTGACCGCCTTCGGCACCGCCGCGAAGGCCGGCACGAACAGGCCAAGCAGCGTGGTGACGGCAAGGATCGCAATGGCCAGCGTCAGATTGGGATAGCGCCGCCACAAGCCCCTGTTTGCCTGCTGATGGAGATGGCCCTTGGCCTGCTTGTGCGCCATGGCCTGGCTCAGCCGGTCGAGCGCGATGGCCAGTGCGACGATGGCGAGGCCCGCTTCCATGGCTTCGCCGACCTTCAGCGCACGCAGCGCCAGAAGCACGTCATAGCCGAGCCCGCCTGCGCCGATCATCGAGGCGATGATGACCATGTTGAGCGCCAGCATGATCACCTGGTTGACGCCGACCATCAGTGTCGGCCGCGCCGACGGCAACAGGACGCGCCACAGTTTCTGGCGCGCGGTGCAGCCTGCCATGTCGCTGAATTCGCCGATCTCCAACGGTACGCGGTTGAGGCCGAGCATGGTTGCCCGCACCATTGGCGGCGTGGCGAAGATGGCGGTGGCGATCATCGCCGAGACCGGGCTGTTGCCGAACAGGAGCAGCATCGGGATGAGATAGGCGAAGGTCGGGATCGTCTGCATCAAGTCGAGGGCAGGGGAGACGATGAGCCGCTCCGCCCATGGCTTGCGCCATGCCCAGATGCCGGCGAACAGCCCGGTGAGAATACAGAACGGCACCGCGATCGAGATCAGCGCCAGCGTCAGCATGGCGCTGGTCCATTGGCCGAACAGCGCGATGTAGAGGAAACAGCCGCCGACCAGCAGGCTCAGCTTTCGGCCGCCCACGGCATGCCCGGCGAGGAACGCGACGGCGCAGACGCCGACCCAGGACAGGCGCGGCAAGACATAGGCGTCCACGCCATGGCCGAACTTGAAATTCTTGGCCAAGAGATTGAGCGCGAAATCGAGCGGCACGCCGAGCACCGTGGTGATCGAACGCGTCAGCCACGACAGGTTCGACTTGATCCAGCCCATCAGCGCGCTGACCCAGTCGGCGACAGGCACGACAGCCTCGGCCGGATAGTTGACAGCCCAGGGCAGCCTGTCCTGCAGCATGAACACCACCAGCACGGCGGCCAGTGCCAGGATCCAGATCAGCAGCCAACGCTGAACCGGCGGCCTTGCCTGGCTGGCGCTTGCCGTCACCGTCATGCGCCGGCTCTTGGCTTGTCGATGCCGGCCAGCAGCCCGATCACGGCTTGTGGCGTCACCTCGCCGATCGGCCTACCGCTGCCGTTGACTACGGCGAATGGTTTGCCGGCGGCAACGATGCTGGCGGAAAAACTTGATATCTTGGCCTCGGGCGCCACCGTGCCGCCATGCTCGGCGCCGTCGCAGGTGCGCATCAGGCTGCGCGCCGAAATCACCTTGGCGCGGTCGACGTCGCGGGTGAATTCGGCGACATAGTCGGTCGCCGGATTCACCACCAGCTCCTCCGGCGTGCCGATCTGGATGACCTCGCCGTCCTTCATGATGGCGATGCGGTCGGCCAGCCTGATCGCCTCGTCGAAATCATGAGTGATGAAAACGATGGTCTTGTGCAGCATGGTCTGCAGCCGCATCAACTCATCCTGCATCTCGCGCCGGATCAATGGATCGAGCGCCGAGAACGGCTCGTCGAGAAACCAGATTTCCGGCTTGGTGGCGAGGCTGCGGGCGATGCCGACACGCTGCTGCTGGCCGCCCGACAATTCGCGCGGATAGAAATGCTCGCGCCCGCGCAGGCCGACGAGTTCGATGACTTCCCGGGCGCGCGCCTCGCGTGTCGAACGGTCCTGTCCCTGGATGCTGAGCGGGAAGGCGATGTTGTCGAGCACATTGAGATGCGGCAGCAAGGCAAAATTCTGGAACACCATGCCCATGCGGTGACGCCTGAGCTCGATCAGCGCGGCATCGGAAATCTTCAGCAGATCCTTGCCTTCGAACTCGACCTTGCCATGCGTCGGCTCGACTAGCCGCGACATGCAACGCACCAGCGTCGACTTGCCGGAGCCGGAGAGACCCATGATGATGAATATCTCGCCCTGGCGGATTTCGAGATCGACGGCGCGCACGGCCCCGACCAGACCGGCCGCGGTCACATCCGCCATGCTGGCCTTGCCATCGCGCTCGCGGATGAAATTGGCGGCGTTCGCTCCGAACAGCTTCCACACATTGCGGCAGGCAAGTTTGACAGGGCGGGCGTCCGTGCCCGGTTGCACCGCCCGCTGTTCAATCGCTTCCGTCATTCAGTCGTCCTTCTGGAACATCAAGAGTTGAGACCCGGCTGGCCAACAGCCGGGTCTCGCGTTTTCCAGTCGGAGCGATCACTGCGCCCAGGCTTTCCAGTCTGCCTCATGGGCGGCGATCCAGGCGGCGGCGACGTCTTCCGGCGTCTTGCCGTCGAGGTCGATCTCGCCGCTCATCTTGTTGAGTTCGTCGGTGTCGACCGTGTAGGCCTTGGCCACCTTGTAGGCGACAGGCCATTTGTCCTTCATGCCGTTCCAGGAGTATTTCCAGATCTCGCCATGCGGCTTGCCGCAGTCATATTTGGCGTCGGGATTCACGCCCCATTTCGGGTCGTTGTAGCATTCGGGCGTGTATTCGGGGAACTGCACCCATTCGCCCTTGTATTTTGCAGGCGCCCAATGCGGCGAGTAGATCCACAGCATGATCGGCGCCTTGCGCTGATAGGCGGAATCGAGTTCGGCGAACATCGCCGCGTCGGTGCCGGCATGGATCACGGTGAAGGGCAGTTTCAGGGCCGCTACACGCTCGTCGTCAAAGCCTTCCCAGGTCACCGGCCCGCCGAGATAACGCCCTTTCGGCGCCGTCTCGGCGGTCGAGAAGGCCTCAGCGCATTTCGGGTCCTTCAGGGCTTCCCAATTGGGCAGGCCGGGGCACTTTTCCTTCATATATTCGGGAAACCACCATTCTTCCTTGGCTTTCGGACCGAGCTTGCCAAGCCGCTCGGTCTGGCCAGTGGCGTCGGAGGCTTTCATTGCCTCGCCGGCGGTGGTGTCCCAGAACTCCAGGCCGACATCGATGTCGCCATTGGTGAGGCCGGTGGTCAGGCTGGAGAGATAATCGGCGGTCGGATATTCGACGGTGTAGCCGAGCTTTTCCAGGATGCCGCCGAGAATCTTGGCGTTGAGGTTGACGCTGGTCCAGTCGAACAAGGCAATCTTGATCGGGTCGTTGGATTCAGGCGCCGCTGCCTGCGCTGTCGGCGTCATGACACTTACCGCGGCAAGCGCCAATGCTCCCATTGAGAATTTCGAAATCACACTGCGAAATGGCATTGCTTGGTTCTCCTTCAAGCTGTGACGGTTACTGGTCGTTCCCTTCTTGGGTCTTTTCTTGATTGTGTTGGAAAGGCTGGCTGTTGCGCAAGGCTGTTGTCGCCCGGGCGCCGCCAGGCACGGCACGGGCGTGTTGATGCTCGATTTCGGTGATGACGGATGCTGCCTGGGCGGCCAGTCTCATGGCCGATGGATCGCCGCGATAGCGATCATCCGCGGATCGATTGCCAGTCCTGCGGCGCCCTGCAAGGTGCGAGCCATCAAGGTCCCATGATCCCGAGCATTCCGGCGGAAGTGCTTCCGGCCAGCGGCTTGGCAAGCCCCATCTCGCCAAGGCCGTTTCATGGGATGAAATTATATATACCAACGTTCATGCCGCGCAACGACTAACGCTACGTTCGCGCCGTAATTTGAGACTGCGGGCCAAGTGGGCCGACACCGGCGGGACATGGCTCGCATCCCTGTTACCAGCAGACGTAGCCGCCATCGACGATCAGGTCGAGGCCGGTGACGAAGCTCGAGGCACGGCTGGCCAGGAACACGGTCGGTCCGACCATCTCCTCTGGCGCCGCCATGCGTCCCATCGGCGTGTCGCGCTTGAAGATCTTTATCTGTTCGGCCACCTCCGGCCGCTTGTTCATCGGCGTCAGCGTGTAACCGGGGCTGACGACGTTGACGCGCAGCCCACGACCGGCCCACTCCATGGCGAGGCTCTTCGACATATGAATGACGGCCGCCTTCGAGGAATTGTAGTGCGCCTGCGTCAGCCCGCGATTGACGATGGTGCCCGACATCGAGGCGATGTTGATGATCGACCCCTTGCCGCGCGCCAGCATCTTGCGCGCCTCGGCCTGGCAGGACAGGAACACGCCGGCGACATTGACTTCGTGCACCTTCCGCCACGTCTCCAGCGACAGTGTCTCCGCCGGTTCGGAGCCGGCAATCCCGGCATTGTTGACGGCAACCGTCAAAGCACCGAGTTCGGCTTCCACGCGATCGATGGCGGCAGCCAGATCGTCCTCCGACGTCACCGTACCGGTTAGCATCAGCGCGCGGCGGCCGAGTGCCGTGATCCGGTGGGCGGTTTCGTCCAGCCCGCCCTTCGACGCATGGCCGAAACAGGCGACATCGGCGCCGGCCTCGGCCAGCCCGATCGCGATTGCTCGGCCAATGCCGCTGCCGGCTCCGGTGACCAGCGCGACATCGCCGTCGAGTTTGAAAAGATCCATCCATAGCCCCTCCCTGGGTTCGGGAAAGGTATGCGCTACCCAATGCCTGGATCAAGCCACCACGCGCCTGACCGGTAAATTCCGTTCAGAAGTATCCGTCGGAGGCGGCCGTGGCTTCCTTCGGGATTTCGACGCCGTCGACCAGGATCTTGTCGACCAGTTCGTGGTGGAAGCAGACCAGGCCCTTGATGCGCTCCGCTTCGTGCACGGGTTCGGGATAATACCAGACCATGTTCTCGTGGCGCTTCTTCGCCGTCGTCACGTGATAGTAGTTGGAGATGCCCTTGTAGGGGCAGCGCGAAATGTAGCGGCTTGGCGAAAACATATCGAGCCGCGTGTCGGAAATCGGCAGGTAGTGGCGCACTGGATGGCCGGTCTCGAACAGGAACACGCCACGCCGTGAGTCGGCGACCTGCTCGCCGTCGAGGATGACCTGCACTCGCCGCGAGGAGGGCAGGCAGTCGACGCGGCGGAACGGATCGCGGGCGTGGACGAAGATCTCCTCGTCCTCCTCGAACCAATGGCCCATCTTGCTCCACACGAACGACATGTAGCCCGAGATCGGCGGGCAACCCTTGACGGGATCGAGATAGCGCCATGCGCCATCCTCGACCAGGGTGATGCCTGTATTCAGCGAGTAGTGCGTGGCGACGCCCTTGTATGGATCTTCCGTCGTCGTCTTCGAGGGCAGCAGGAATTCCTCGCGCACGTCCTCGATCGGGAAATAGTAGACCGGCAGATGGTCGGATTCGTACAGCACCAGCGCCCTGGTGGTGTCGGCGACGGTCATCGATCCCACCTGCACCCGCAGCCGCTTCAACGACGGCATGGTGAAGGCGACATAGCCAGGCTCGAACTCGTACTGCACGATCTGGTCGAGCACGGGGAAATGCGGTCCGCGACCGCGCAAATGAGGCTTGCGAATGGTAGTCTCCCGTTTCTTGTCTTTCATGGCCGGATTTCGGCGCATGGCTAGGGCGATATGAGGCCGGGCCGAGGGCGGGCGAGGGCTTCCGGGCGGCGGGCGTTGCCGGCATCGAGCCGCTGGAACGATGGCCCCCCATCGTTCGTCGCGGCCCTGCTGCCGGACCGCCTCACCGCCCGAAACACGGAACCGTCCGATCTGGCCTCTGCCCGTTCGAGCATGATCTCAGCAGCCTCTATCCCAGCGACACACGATCGAGCAGCAGCCCGGCGGCGATCGGCGGCAGGCCGCTGACATTCTTGCGCACCGGCACCAGAAGATCGGGGAAGTAGCTGAAGATCACCGGTGTCTCGTCGAGCAGCAGATTCTGGATGTCGGAGGCCGCCGCGCGCTGAGCGCCGATGTCGAGCGCCTTGAGATAGCTCGTCACCATGCCATCATAGGCAGGGCTCTTGAAATGCGCCGCGTTCCACGGGCCGTCGCTGACCAGCGGGCTCTTCAAAAAGACATTCGGCACGCTGCGATGCGCGTAGTCGGTGATCCCCAAGGGGCTGTCCAGCCAATCCGACTGGCCGAACACCGCCTTGCCGTAATATTTGTCCTGATCCTCGATGTTGAGCGAGACGCGGGCGCCGATCTCCTTGGCGAAATTCTGGAACAGTTGCGCATAGGCTGGAATGTCGGAATAGCGCAGCGTCGTCAGCGTGATATCGAAACCATTGGCCAGACCCGCGGCCTCCATCAGCTGCTTGGCCTTGGCGATGTCCTGCGCGCGCTGCGGCACCGATTTGTCGGTGGCCGGGAAAGCCGGCGCGAACGGGCTGTCATTGCCGGTCGCCGCCATGCCGCGGCACAGTCCGTCGACCAGCTTGGAGCGGTCGATGCTGAGCGCCAGCGCCTGGCGCACGCGCTTGTCGGTGAACGGCGCCATGTCGCAGCGCATGTGAAGCTGGCGGTGCGCCGTCGAGGCGACCCGCAGCACCGTGATGTCGGGGCTGTTCAGCACCACCTGGCTGACATCGAGCGGCACGGCGTCGAGAATGTCGACCTCTCCGGCCTGCAGCGCCAGGATGCGCGGCTGCACGTCACCATAGAACTTGAACTCGAGCCGGTCAGGCAGCGCCTTCTCACCCCAATAGTCCTCATTACGCACGAAGGTCGCGCCGACTTTCGGCGTATAGCTCTCCATCCGGAACGGGCCGGTGCCCTCGAAGGTCTTTTCGTAGTCGCCCTTGTAGCTCGCCGGCAGGATGACGGCGTTGTAATTGTCGATCGACACCGAATAGGGAAAGCTGCCGTTCGGCGCGTCGAGATGGAAGGCGACGGTATGATCGTCAACTTTCCGGGTGCCACCCTTCGACAGCAGGCCCTTGAACACCGACAGCGCGTTGGATGCGCCGTTTGGGTCGGCCAACCGGTCGAAGGTGGCGACGACGTCGTCGGCCTTGAAGTCCTCGCCATTGTGGAATTTCACGCCCTTGCGCAGCTTGAAGGTCCACACGCTGCCGTCTTCGTTGGGCGACCAGCTTTCCGCCAGCACCGGTTTCAGGGTCAGGTCCGGCTGAGTGATGCAGAGGAATTCGGCGGTCTGGAAAACCAGCTGGTAGCTGCCGCTGTCATAGAAGGTGACGGGGTCGATGGCGCCGCCCGGCGTCGCCACACCGGCGCGTACCGTGCCGCCCGGCTTGCCTTCGGCGCGGGCCTTCTGCGTGCCGAAACCAGCCGCTCCCAGAATGCCACCAAGCAACGGCAGCGAAAGGCCAAGCACGCTGCCATGGCGCAGAAAATCGCGCCGGTCGAGCCTGCCGGCCAGCAATTCGTCGACAGCGGAATTTTCGATTGCGGTCAGGCTTTTGCGGGCGGCGTCAATCGTCATGAAATGCCTTGGCATGGCTGCATTCCTCGCTTGCCCTTGGGAGATCGGCCATTTAGGGCATTGTTGACCGCGACCGGAAAGCGATATTTTTTGATAGGGCCCATCGAAATTTTCGATGGAGGAGTGATGCATGGATACCGAAAACCTGCGCAGCTTCCTCGAGGTCGCCGAACAAGGCAGCTTCACTGTCGCCGCCAATCGGCTCAATCTCGCGCAGTCCACCGTCAGCGCCCGGATAAGGGGACTGGAGGAGCAGTTGGGACGCCGGCTTTTCGTCAGGGATCGCGATGGCGTCACGCTGACGCCGGCCGGCCGGCAGTTCCTGCCGCACGCTTCCTCCATCACCCGCACCTGGGAACAATCGAGGCAGGACATCGCCGTTCCCGATGGCTATGAAACGCTTCTGCGCTTCACCGCCCCTGCCTATCTCTGGGAGCGTATGACCTCGCCATGGGTCGAGTGGATGCGCGCCAGAAGGCCGAACGTGGCGCTGCGGCTGGAAGGAAGTTTTCCAGACCAGGCAATCGACCAACTGGCGGAAGGCCTGCTCGACATTTGCATCCTCTATCTGCCGCGGCCGCATCCTGGCATCGTCTATGAGACGCTCGCCGTCGACCAGGTAGTGCTCGTCCAGCATGCCGCGCAGACCAGGCCCTGGACTGAGAACTACATCCTGATGGACTGGGGGCTCGAATTCCGCATCGAGCATGACCGGGCCTTCGCGGGCATGGTCAAACCGGCCATCTCGGCCGGACTGGTCTTCATCGGCCTGCAGCATGTCCTGTCGCAGCACGCCGCCGCCTATCTGCCGCTCAGCGCCGTCAGCGGCCATATCGAGCGCGGTGAAATGAGACGCATCGACAACACGCCGGTGTTCCAGCGGCCGATCTATCTTGCCTATCCCTCGAACCCGGTCTCTTCGGATGTGCTCGATGTTGCGTTGACCGGGCTGCGCACACTGGCCAGGGACTGGACGGAAGGTCAGGGGTTTTCGGAAGGCGACCGCTCCCTGGGCACCGCCGGCCAAGTGTAACCGGCCAGGCGAATCCGATAACCCATGCGATGTCTCGCTATGCCGGTTCGGCCACGGCTGCCTTCTGCAGCCGCGCCAGTTCGGCATAGGGAATGTGGCAGCGGATCGAATGTCCAGGCTGCGCCTCGGCCAGCGGTGGCTCCTGCTGTTCGCAGATCGGTCCGATCTTGCGCGGGCAGCGTGTGTGGAAGACGCAGCCCGAGGGCGGGTTGACGGCGCTGGGGATTTCCCCATCGAGCCGGATGCGCGCCGTCTCGGTCTGGTCGAGCCTGGGCACGGCCGAAAGCAGCGCCTCGGTGTAGGGGTGATGCGGCCCGGAAAACACTGCTTCCGACGGCCCGATCTCCATGATGCGGCCGAGATAGAGCACGGCGATCTTGTCGGAGAGGTAACGCACCACGCCGAGGTCGTGCGAGATGAAGATGTAGCTGACGTCTTCCTTCGACTGCAGGTCGGCAAGCAAATTGAGGATCGCCGCCTGTACGGAGACGTCGAGCGCCGAGGTCGGTTCGTCGCAGACGACGATGCGCGGATCGCCGGCGAAGGCGCGCGCGATGGCGACGCGTTGCTTCAGCCCGCCCGACAGCTGGCGCGGCTTGACCGCGAGATGCCGGTCGGTGAGCCGCACCGAGCGGACGAGGTCGTCGAGGCGCGCTTCCCGCGCCTTGCCGGAGAGGCCAGCCAGCCGCTTCAAGGCGCGGCCGAGAATGTGGCGGATCGAGTGCGAACGGTTAAGCGCGGAGTCCGGGTTCTGGAAGACGATCTGCATCGCCTTGACCTGGTCGTCGCCACGGTTCTCCAGCTTCGGCGCAAGCGCCTTGCCCTCGAGCTCGATGGTGCCGCCGGCGTCCGGTGGCACCAGGCCGAGCAGGAGCCTGGCGAAAGTGGTCTTCCCCGAGCCGGATTCCCCGACCAGCCCCAACGTCTCGCCGGGCCTGAGATCAAGCGATACGTCCTTGACGGCGCGCAAGGGATAGCCATGGCTGGCATAGGTCTTGTTCAGCCCGGCGACGCGCAGCACCGGCGCCGTTGCAGGCTTTGGTGCGGTGGCCACGTCCGCGGGCGTTGCGCGAGGCAGGGCCTGCGCCTGGTCGTGATAGTGGCAGCGCGACAGCCGCCGCCCGCGCTCGTCGGTGAGATCGTAGAGCGGCGGCAATTCGGTGCGGCAGAGCTCGGTGGCCAATGCGCAGCGGTCGGCGAAGGCGCAGCCCTTGATGACGGTGCCGATGCCGGGCAGGAAGCCGGGGATGGTGTCGAGCCGGCCCTGGTCCTTGCGCTGGCCGCCGCGCGGCAGGCAGCGCAGCAGCGCCACCGTATAAGGGTGGCGCGGATCGTTGAAGACGACGTCGGTCGGCCCTTCCTCGACCAGCATGCCGGCATAGAGCACGCCGACCCGGTCGCACATGTTGGAGACGACGGCGAGGTTGTGGCTGATGAACAGGATCGAGGCCGAGAGTTCCTGCCGCAGCTGCGCGATGAGGTCGAGCACCTCGGCCTCGACGGTCGCGTCCAGCCCGGTGGTCGGTTCGTCGAGGATCAGCATCGAAGGGTCATTGGCCAGCGCCATGGCTATCGCCACACGCTGCTGCATGCCGCCGGAGAGTTGGTGCGGATAGCGCTGCATGACGCTTGGCGGATCGGAGATGCGCACGCGGTTCAACATGGCAATCGCGCGGTCGGTGGCCGCTTGGCCGGAAACGCCAGCAAGCTCGAAAATCTCGGTCAGTTGGCGGCCGATGCGGATCGACGGATTCAGCGCCTTGCCCGGATCCTGATAGACCATGGAGACGCTTTCGGCGCGGGCGCGCCGCAGCGCCTCGGCATCGAGCTTCATGACATCCTGGCCGTCGAGCGAGATGGCGCCGCCGGTAATCGAGCCGTTGCGCGGGAGATAGCGCACCACGGCGAGCGCGGCTGTCGACTTGCCGCAGCCGGATTCGCCGACCAGCCCATAGGCCTCGCCCTGGCCGATGGTGAGGCTGAGGTTGCGCAGCACCGCCCGGTTGCGGCCGCCGACGCGGTAGGCGACAGACAGGTCGCTGAGTTCCAATGCGTTCCTTGCCTTGGCGGGTTCAGTCATTGAACGCTCCATGCACGCCGTCGGCGGCCAGATTGACGCCGATCACCAGCGAGGCGATGGCGAGTGCGTCAAACAGCACCGTCCACCAGAAGCCGCCGCCGATCATGCCGTAATTCGAGGAGATGGAGAGCCCCCAGTCCGGAGACGGCGGCTGGATGCCGAAGCCCATGAAGGACAGCGTGGCGACGGCGAAGATGGCGTAGCCGAGCCGCACCGTGGTCTCGACCAGGATCGGTGGGATGACGTTGGGCAGGATCTCGACGAACATCGTATGCAGCGCGCTCTCATGCCTGAGTTGTGCGGCCGCGACATAGTCGAGTTCGCGCTCGGCCAGCACCGCCGAGCGCACGGTGCGCGCGATGATCGGCGCGAAGCTGAGGCCGATGACGACGATGACGGTGGTCTTGGAGGTGCCGAGCGCAACGATGGCGAGCAGCGCCACGATGACCACGGGGATGGCCATGAAGGCTTCCAGGATGCGGCTGACGACATCGTCGACCAGTCCGCGAAAGTAGCCCGTGAGCAAGCCGAGCGCGGTGCCCGCGACCGTCGCCAGCAAGGTCGCCAGCGGCGCGACGGTGAGGATATCGCGCGAGCCGACGATGACGCGCGAGAAGACGTCGCGGCCGATCTGGTCGGTGCCGAACCAGTGTTCGCGCGAAGGCGGCGCCAGCGCGTTGATGATGTCGTCGGCGAGCGGATCGTAGGGGACAAAATGTTCGCCAAACAGCGCGCAGACGACCCAGAACAGCACGATGGCTATGCCGACGAGGAACGTTCGCGAGCGCAGCAGCGAGAACAGGACCTCGGCCAGCGGGCCGCGGCGCCGCGTGTCGTCCTGTGGGGGGGAAGTGGTCTGGACGGCGCTCATTGGTCTGACCCCAGCCGGATGCGCGGATTGAGCACGGAATAGAGGAAGTCGGCGACCAATGTCGCCACGGCATAGACGATGCCGATGGTGAGGATGCCTGATTCCAGCATCGGAAAATCCTTGCCGCGCGCGGCAGTGAAGATCAGCGAGCCGATGCCCTGGTAACGGAACAGCGTCTCGATGACGACGAGACCGCCGATGAGGTAACCGGTCTGGGTGGCGATGACGGTGATGGTCGGCAGCAGCGCATTGCGCAGCACATGGCGCCAGATCACCGTGCGCCACGGCAGCCCTTTCAGCACTGCGGTCCGCGTATAGTCGGAATCGAGCGCCTCGATCATGCCCGAACGCGCCATGCGCGCGATATAGCCGAACAGCACCAGGAACAGCGGCAGGGCCGGCAGGATGAGGTAGTAGAGCTGGGTGAGGAAGCCGGCGTCCTTCGGCCATGCCGCCGAGATCGGCAGCCAGCGCAGCCATACACCGAAGATCAGGATCAGGATGATGCCGGTGACGAATTCCGGCAGCACCGTCACCGACAGGCCGCCGAGGCTGATGATGCGGTCGAGCGGGCGGTTGAGGTTGAGCGCGGCGATCACGCCGCCCAGGATGCCGATCGGCACCACCAGCACGAAGGCGACGGCCGCCAGCTTCATCGAATTGCCGAGCGCATCGATGACGAACGGCGCCACCGGCGAGCGGAAGACATAGGAGGTGCCCATGTCGCCCTGGACGAAATTGGAAATCCAGCTCCAGTACTGGGTGAGAAGCGGGCGATCGACGCCGAGCGTGTGATTGAGCGCGTCAACCGCGCGCTGGTCGGCGAACGGGCCCAGGATCGCGCGCCCGACATTGCCGGGCAGGACCTGGCCACCCAGGAACACCATCAGGCTGAGCAGGAACAGCGTCACCAGCGACAGCGAGACACGCCGGGCAAAGAAGGAGAGAATGGCTAGGCCTCCTTATGGTGGGGCTGGGGCCCGGACATGCCGGACACGTCGGCTAAACACACTGTGGCAGGTGGATCGAATGCTGTCACCGTTGGAACGGCTCCATCAAATCGCGACACCTCGACAAGCGTCGAATTGCAGGTCGGCGATTGCGCAAGGCGCGATGTGCCGCGGTCGGCTGTCAGGACATTCGGATTGCCATGCTTTTCCAGGCTGTGCGGCCGTCCAGGCTCCGACGGATCGAACCAGGCACCCGTGGGCAATTGGACGACGCCCGGCATCAAGCCGTCCGTCAGCACTGCACCCGCAAGGCAGGAGCCGCGCTCGTTGAAGACGCGAACGACCGCTCCGTCCACGATGCCACGTGCCGCGGCATCCGCCGGATTGATCCACAGCGGTGCGCGGCCCGACACCTTGCCGGCGCGGCTGACCGAGCCATGATCGTGCTGGCTGTGCAGCTTGTCGGCCGGCTGCGGGGACAAGAGATGCAGTGGAAACCGGCCGGCAAGATCGCTTCCCAGCCACTCCCGGGGCTCACGCCACACGGCATGGCCAGGGCAGTCGTCATAGCCGAAGGCTTCGATCGTCTCGGAGAAGAGTTCTATGCGGCCTGACGGCGTCGCCAGCCGGTGCCGCTCCGGGTCGGCGCGGAAGGCGCCAAGCAAGGTCTGCGACGTGACCTGGCGCAAGAGATCGGCGTGGCCGTCCTGCCAGAAACGGTCGAAGGACGGCATCTTGACCCCGGCCGTAGCGGCATTTCCCCGGGCCTGCTCGTAAAGCAGCCGGATCCATTCGCTGGCATCGCGCCCTTCGGTGAAGGTTTCGCTGGTGCCGAGCCGCGCCGACAGAGCGGCGAAGATGGCAAAATCGTCGCGCGCTTCCCCCACCGGATCGATCGCGCGCTTCATGGCGACGACCAGGTTTTCCCGGTTCGAAAAGGCGAGATCGTTTCGCTCCAGCGGCGTGGTGACCGGCAGCACGATGTCCGCATGGCGGGCTGTCGCCGTCCAGAAGGGTTCATGGACGATGACCGTTTCGGGACGTTGCCACGCCTCGACCAGGCGGTTCAGGTCCTGATGGTGATGGAATGGATTGCCGCCCGCCCAATAGACCAGCCTGGTGTCGGGGTAGGTCATCGCGGCGCCGTTGAATTCGAAAGCGGCGCCCGGGTCGAGCAGCATGTCGGCCACGCGCGCGACCGGAATGAAGTCCGGCACCTGGTTCTTGCCTTGCGGCAGGGACGGCCAGTGGAACCCCATCTCCGGCCTGCCGGCGCCGTTTGTCGACGAATAGCCGAAGCCAAATCCGGCACCCGGCAATCCGATCTGTCCGAGCAGTGCCGCAAGCGTGATCGCCGCCCAGTAGGGCTGCTCGCCATGGTCGGCGCGCTGCAGCGACCAGCTGACCATCAGCATCGTGCGTTTGGCGGCCATCTCCCTGGCAAGCGCGACGATCCTGTCCTCTGCCACGCCGCTCAGGGCGCCAGCCCATGCCGGGTTCTTCGGCTGGCCGTCGGTTTCACCCAGGACATAGGCCCGCACCGCCTCGAAGCCCGTGCAGTAGCGCGCCAGGAACGCCTCGTCATGGCGGCCTTCGCTGATGAGGACGTGACAAAGGGCCAGCATCAGGGCGGTATCGCTGTTCGGCCGCAGCCGCAGCCATTCGGTCTCGACGCCGCGCGGCGCGTCGTCGCGCACCGGTGAAACATTGATCAGCCGGGCGCCGTTGCCGACCGCGTTGCGCAAGGCCGCCGCCGCCTCGTGACGCGCCGCGCCGCCACCCTGGATCTGCGCGTTGCGCCAGGGCAGGCCGCCGAAGGCGACGATCAGTTCGCTATGTCGTTCGATCCCGTCCCAGGTGGAATGATTGCCCGTCAGGCCGTCCGTCCCGCCAAGCACATGCGGCAGGATGACCTCGGCCGCGCCGTAGGAATAGCTGAGCACCGAGCTCGTATAGCCGCCAATCGTGTTGAGGAAGCGATGGACCTGGCTTTGCGCGTGATGGAATCGCCCCGCGCTCGCCCATCCATAGGAACCGGCATAGATCGCGGCATTTCCGTACTCGACGCGGACACGCTCCAGTTCCGCCGCCACGATATCGAGCGCGGTTTCCCAAGGGATTTCGACAAAAGCCTCGCCGCCGCGCCTGCCCGTGGGTTTGGACCTGTCACCCTCAAGCCAGCCGCGCCTGATGGCCGGGCGGGACACGCGCAGATCGCCCTGTACCGTGTCGAGCATGGACTTGCCGATCGGCGAAGGATCGGGGTCGCCGCTCCACGGCTCGATGCCGACAAGCTTGCCGTTCTCGGCGCGGACTTCGTAGGTCCCCCAATGCATGGTGGTGAGCAGCGTCTCGGACTCCATGGGACGGGTAAACGATAGCTCGTCCCGCACTGCGAGGCTCGGCGTCAGGCGGGTGCGAAGCACCTTGCCTTGGCCGGCCGCGAAAGGGCCAGCCCCGGTGGGGCTGGCCGTCGCGGGATGGGCTAGTTTCGGCCCACTTACGCCTTCGATGCCTTTTCGAGGAACAGCTGCGACATCGCTGTCGGCTGCACCCCGGTCACGCCCTTGGCCGTCGCCGTCAGGTAGTCGTAGAAATAGCCGAAGATGACAGGCGTTTCCTCGAGCAGAAGCTTCTGGATCTTGCCAGCGTCGGCCTTCTGCGCCTCGAGGTCGAGTGCCGCGATATAGCTGGTCGCCAGCGCGTCGTAGTCCTTGTTCTTGAAGTGCGCCGCGTTCCAGGTGCCTTCGCTCTTCAGCGGCGCGGCAAGGTAGACGTTCGGCACGCCGCGGTGGCCGTAGTCGGTGATGCCCATCACCGAATCCAGCCAGTTCGATTTACCGAACACCGCATCGCCGTAATAGGCGCCCTGGTCGAGAATGTTCAGCTCGAGCTCGACGCCGATCTCCTTGACCCAGTTCTGGATGAGCTGGGCGTATTCGGGGATCTCGAGGTAGCGCTCGGTGGTCAGCGTCACCTTGAAGCCCTGGCCGACGCCGGCTGCTTCCATGAGCTGCTTGGCCTGGGCGATGTCCTGCTTGCGCTGCGGTATGGTTGTGTCGGTCGAGGGATAGACCGCGGCGAACGGGCTGTCATTGCCGAGCGCCGAGCGTCCCTTCATCAGGCCGGCGGCCAGCTTGTCGCGGTCGAGGCAGAGCGCGATGGCGCGGCGCACGCGCGCGTCCTTCAACGGGCCGTCGTCGCAGCGCATATGCAGTTGCTGGTGGGCGGACGACTTCAGGCTGATGATGTCGACATTGGGGTCGTTGAGCAGCGCCACGCCCGACAGAACCGGCATCTGGTTGATGATGTCGATCTGCCCGCCCTGCAGCGCCAGGATCTGCGGCTGCATGTCGGCGAAGAAGGTGAATTCGGTGCGATCCGGCAACGCTTTCTCGCCCCAATAGTCCTCGTTGCGGACGAAGGACGCACCGACCTTGGCGGTGTATTTCTCGATCTTGAACGGCCCGGTGCCGTCGAAGCTCTTTTCGTAGTCGCCCTTGTAGGTCGCCGGGATGATGACGGCGTTGTAGTTGTCGGACGACAGCATGTAGGGGAAGTTGCCGTTCGGCGCATCGAGGTGGAACTCGACCGTATAGTCGTCGACCTTCTTGGAGGCGCCCTTCTGCAGGATGCCGGTTAACACCGAAAGCGCGTTGGACGAATTCGCCGGATCGGCAAGGCGGTCGATGCTGGCGACGACGTCGTCGGCCTTCATCTCGCCCCCCGAGTGGAATTTCACGCCCTTGCGCAGCTTGAAGGTCCACACCGTGCCATTGTCGTTCGGCTTCCAGCTTTCGGCCAGTGCCGGCTTGAGCACGAGGTCGGGGCCGTCGACGCAGAGGAATTCAGCTACCTGCTGCATGACAAGCAGGCCGCCGGCGTCCGCTATGGTCACGGGATCGATCGTCGCGGCCGGCACGCTGCTGCCGACGCGGATGGTGGCGCCAGGCGCCCCGGCGCGGGCGAGCGACGGCATGGCGCCAAGGCCTGCGGCCGTGGTGATGCCGCCCAGAAGCGGCAGCGACAGGCCGAGCAGGCTGCCGTGGCGGATGAAGTCGCGGCGGCTGACGCGGCCGTCGACGAGGCCGTCGATGAGATGATTTTCGAGCGGCGAGCGGCCACGCCGCAGCAAATCGAGAATGCGGTAATTCTTCATGGGTCTAAGCCCTTTCCCCAGTTGTTGTGGTTGGCGAGTGCAGTTAATCGACGAGTTCCGTGGAGTTCTCCTGTCCCCGGGCCTCATCGGTATCGGTCGATGGACTGTAGCATGCGGCTCCGACCGGTCCATCCGCTCGTTGGGACGGAAAAGTCAGATTTTCTTGATGAATTGTCTGTCGGACAGGCGACCCGTAGTCGCCTTTTTCCCGATAAATCCTGCTTGCTTTTCGACATCCCTCCTATTTCAGCGGCAGTCTGCGGTAAGTCCCGGGTTTTTCCGGATCGTGATATTTGTTGCAGGGGCCGTTTTCGACGAAATCGCGATGACAGGCGGCAAGACGCTCCTGCGACAGCGTCACGCCGAGGCCGTGGCCTTCGGGGACCGGCACGGTGTTGTTCCTGGGCGCAAACGGGCCTTCCTCGATGATATCCATAGGCTGCATGCGAAACAGCGACTGGTTGGGCTCCCGGATCCAGCCCAGCGCGGCGCACAGATGCAAGTAGCAGGCGCTGCCGACGCCGGTGTCGCCGCTGTAGCACCAATAGTCGATGCCGGCATGCTCGCAGGCGCCGACGAAGCGCAGCATGCGATTGATGCCGCCATGCGTCGTCGGGTTGCCGACAAAGGCGTCAGGCACTTTCAGCTCCGTGGCGCGGGCGATATCGATGTTGTGGGTCGAGAACGGGATCGAGGTGTGGCGCCGCAGCTCCCGCATCTCCTCGATGGTCGCCACCGGGTCTTCCCAGTTGCGCACGCCGAGCTCTTCCAGCGGCCGCGCCAACTGCCTGGCGGTCGCCAGCGAATAGGCCTGGTTGGAATCGATGCGGATCATCGCATCGTCGCCGAGCTTCTTGCGGATGAGCTCGACCATCTTCATCGACACCTTCGGGTCCGGTGTCGAGAACTTGCCTTCGAAGAAGGTCGTGCCGTGACGCTCATGGAGTTCGACACAGTAGTCGGCGACCGCTTCCGGCGTCTTCTCACCCGTCACCTTGGCCCCGTCGCCGCGCAGCGAGAAATAGTCGGTGAACGGGATGTCCTTGCGCACGGCGCCGCCGAGCAATTGGTAGAGCGGCTGCTTCCATGCCTTGCCGCGCAGGTCCCACAGCGCCATTTCGATGGCGCCGAAGGCCATGATGCGCGTGCGGTCGTTGATCGATTGCACGCCGCTCCAGAAGGGCAGGCAGACTTCCTCGGCGCCGGCTATGTCGAAGGCATCGCGGCCCGCGAGCCTCGGTGCCAGAATGTCGTTGATGACGGCGGCGGCTCCAGCCGTCGGCGCCTCGCCGATGCCGGTGAGCCCGTCCTCGGTCTCGACTTCGACAATGGTCGGTGAAAAACCGTCGAGTTCGCCGAACACCCAGACGTATGGCGCTTCCAGCCGGTAGTTGATCGGCGTTGCCTTGATGCGTTTGATCTTCATGTTCGGCCGATCTCGAAGAAGGGTTCGCCGAGCAGGCTCGGATCGACATCGATGCCAAGGCCGGGGCCGTCGGGGATGCCCATGTGGCTGCCGGTCACCGGTGGTGCATTCCTGGCCGTGCGCACCGTCACCCATTCGTGGAAGGCGATGGCGTGCAGCCGGCGCTCCGCCGGCGTCGACAGCGACAGATGCGCCATCGCGGCCGTATCGATCTCCGCGCCACCGGTGTCCTCGACCGTGATCATGAAGCCGAGATCGACGGCGACGTCGCGGATAAGCCGTGTCTGCGTGACGCCGCCCAGTCGCGAAATCTTCAACGTCAATCCATCGGCGGCACCGCGGCGGTGGATTTCCAGCATCTCGCCGAGCGAGGTGACGGATTCATCCAACACCATTGGCTTGTCGAGCATGCGGCGCACCGACATGTTCTCGTCGAGCGTCGTACAGGGCTGCTCGAACGTGTAGTCGATGCCGCGCGTTGCATCGGCGAACTGCCGCGCCTGATACGGCGTCCAGCCGGCATTGGCGTCGCAGAAGATCACCGTGCCTTTCGGCACAGCCGAGGCCACCGTCGTTACGCGCTCGATATCGTCATGCACATTGCCGCCGACCTTGACCTGCAGGCGGCGGCAGCCTTCGGCAATGATCCGCTTGGCCAAAACCGCCATCTGATCGAGTGTGCCGTGGGTGACGACCCGGTAGGTCTCCGCCATGTCGCTTTCCTTGCCGCCGAGCAGCGTCACCAGCGGCACGCCGGCCGCGCGCGCGGCCAGATCCCAGCAGGCCATGTCGAGCGCCGATTTGACATAGGGATGGCCCTTGAACACGGTGTCCATCAGCCGGCCGATGCTGGCCAGCCCGCACGGGTTCTGGCCGATGAGGTGCGGCGCGATCTCCGGCACGCCGGCCCGCGCGCCGGCCGGGAAGGCGGCCGAATAGAAATTGCCGAGCGGCGCCATTTCACCCCAGCCGGTGACGCCGCTGTCGGAGGTGATGGAGACGATCACTGCGTCGAAGCAGTCGGCCACGCGTCCCTTGGACATGCGGTAGGGGCCGTCCACGAAGGGCTGCACGACATGATAGGCTTTGATGGTTTCGATCTGCACGTCGGTATCCATTGTCCGCGATGAGGGAGGGATCAGGCGCCTTTCGACGGGCGCCGTTCGAGGCCGCGCGCATAGGCAAGAAGCTCTTCGAAATCGAGGTCGATATGCTCGCGGGCATGGCGCTGGGCGGCACGCATGTCGTGGCCCTTGAGCAGCGCCACATAGGTCTCGTGGACATCTTCGGCCGGCACGGCTTCCTTGCGCGCCTGCTGGTGCAGGGCGAAGTACATCTGCAAGCGGCTGGTCAGCCTTTGCCAGGTCTCCAGGAGCACCGAATTGTCGGCCCATTCATGGATCAGACCATGCAGTTGCAGCGCGGTTTCGATCTGCCTTGTGGTGTCGCGCTCGCGCGTCGCCTGCTTCACCGCCTCGTGGCGCCGGTCGAGCTCGTCCAGGAAACGCTGGTCGCGCAGCTTCCACATCCGTTCGATGGCGAATTCGTCCAGCACCTTGTTGAGCGAATAGGCATCGTCGATGTCCTTGGCCGTGACATTGATGACGAAGGTGCCGGCATAGGGGATGCTGGTCAGGATGCCCTCCTGCACCAACTCGCGCATCGCCTCGCGCAGCGGCGCGCGGCTGACCCGCATCTGTTCGGAAATCCGGAGCTCGTTGAGTTTCTGTCCGGGCTCCAATTGTCCGGTCAGGATCGCGCGCCGCAACAGCGCGACGATCTCGGCGCGGCGCGTCGTATCGGCAATCGGGCTGAATTCCGTCTTCACCATCCGACCCACTCCAGCGAGACCAGAAGACAAGACAATCAGATTGTCGACAATCTAACAAGGGGTTTTTTGGATTTTCATCGTCACCGGGCAGCCCGTCGGATGCCGTCGGGCTGGTCAAGCCGCGCGGCCGTAGAACCCGACACGCTCTTCCGCGCTGAACATCACGCCCGGCTTCTCATAGTAGGAGAACACCGCGATCATCCGTTCGCGTTCGCCTCCGACCGTGGTGACGCGGTGCGCGGTGTTCTTGCCGCGAAACACGTTCAGGGTGCCGGGCCTCATGCGCAGGACCCTGGCTTCGGGGTCACGCCCTTCGAGCAGCCTGGCGACGCCATCGTAGTTTGGATCCTCATCCGATCTGAGATCGGTGCGGTATTCGAGATCGCCGCCGCGCTCCGCCTGTTGCAGGAGCAGCGTGGTGGTGAATTCCGAGCGGTCGAAGTGCCAGTTCAGCGCTTCGCCGGCGCGGTAGGCCATCACATTCGTCCGTGCCAGCGGATCCTGCATGACATGCAGCTTCGCCTTGCCCGTCGTCGCGGCGAGGAAACGCACCAGCGGTTGGTACTCGTAGATCGCCATCACCGTGCTGCCGGGAATCTGGTCGGCACAGACGGTGTGGCTGATGGTTTCCACCTTGCGCAGCGCGGGGTGGTCTGGCGCCAATTCGGGAATGCTGGGCTTGAAGTAGATGTTGTGCATGCGCTTGTGGACATGCGACCGCGTGTCCATGACCGGCTTGATTTCCCGCACCGCCTGTTCGGCGACGCCGGGTCGCAAAAAGCCTTCGAGATTGAACATGCCATCGGCTGCGAGCGCCGCGATGGACTGCTCGACGAGGCGATCCCATTCGGGGCTGCCTTCGCGGTCGAGCGGATAGCGGTCGAGGTCGAGAATGTCTTTCATGGCGTGTGCTCCAGTCGGGGCCCAAAGGCTGGGCACAGAAGACGGCAAAAATTCTTTCTCTCAACGGATAAAATTATTAGGATTGGCCAAGAAAAACTTCTGAAGGCCTGATATGGACCGGCTGCCGCCATTGAATGCGATCAAGGCCTTCGAGGTCGCCGCCCGCGCCGGCAGCTTCACCTTGGCCGCGAGCGAGCTTGGCGTCTCCTCGGCGGCGGTCAGCCAGCAGATACGCAATCTCGAAAACTGGTTCGGCAAGCAGCTGTTCGTGCGCACGGGCAATCGCATCGCGCTGACCGACGCCGGCCACGCCATCTATCCGCAGACGGCGCGGGCGCTTGGCGACATTGCCGCCATCGGCCAGCGCATGCTTGAAGGCGGCCTGAGGACGCGGCTTGTCGTCAGCGTGCCGTTCTCGCTGGCCGAGCTATGGCTGGCGCCGAGGCTGGCTCTCCTCCTGGATGCCTTCCCGCACATGGCGATCGACGTGCGCGCCGAGGATGACCCGGTCGACCTGATGCGCCAGAACGTCGACCTGCGCATCAGCTATGGCGACTATCACTATCCCGGCCTGCGGATGGTCCGCCTCGTCCATGACGATGTGCTGCCGGTCTGCGCGCCGGAATTCTGGCATCGGCACGGCAAAGGCGATGCGGCTCTTACCGATTTGCATGAGAGCCTGTTCATCCACACCAACTGGGGACCGAACTATGCCTCGCACCCGAGCTGGGCCGATTGGTTCGCGGCATCCGGATCCAACCGGTGGCCCGACCCGTCGCAGGGGCGCCGCGTCGGCCTGTCAAGCTTGGCGGTGGCCTCGGCGCGGCTGGGCCTAGGCATTGCCCTTGGGCAGCGGGTGATGGCCCAGGCCGATCTGGATGCGGGCCGGCTGATTGCGCTCTCTTCCGTCTCGGTGCGCCTGGGGCATCCCTATTGCGCCTTCATGCCGCCGGCAAAGGCCGACCGTGCCGACGTCGCCGCTCTGCTTGGCCTGCTCGTGAAAACGGCGCCCGCGACCTGAGAAAAGGTCGAGGGCGCCGCGCGGAAACCGGGCCTGCGGGGGAGTCAGGTGGCCGGTTTCTGTGGGAGAGGCGAGATCGGCATTCCGGGGCCGATCTTCTGCAGATTGCCTGTGATCACTTGGTCGCCTTCGGCGACGCCGCTGAGGATGGCGATCATGTCGCCATTGGTCGGCCCCAGCGAAACCAGCCGCTGGTCGACCGTATTGCCCTTGCCGACGACATAGACATATTTGCCGAGCTGGCTCGAGCCCAGTGCGACCTGCGGCACCATCAGCGCATCGGGCTGTTGTTTGACGTGCAGCCGCACGCGGACATACTGGCCGGGCAAGAGTGTGAACTTGGCGTTGCCGATGGTGGCGCGTACGGTGATCGTCCCGGTCGAGTGATCGACCGTGTTGTCCATGAAGGTAAGTTCGCCCTTTTGGTGGGCTTCGGTTTCACCCGGAAGCAGGACCTCGACCTCGATCGGACCGGCGGCGCGCGCCTCTTCGATCTGAGCCAGATCCGTCTCGCTCGGATTGAAGGTGACGTAGATCGGGTCGAGCTGCACCAGTGTGTTGAGCACGGTGCCGGCAACGCTGACCAGCGTTCCAACCGAAGCCTGGTTGCGGCCCAGGCGTCCGGGGAACGGCGCGTGGATTTCAGCGTAGCTCAGATTGAGTTCGGCAGTGCGCACGGCAGCCTGGTTGAGCGCCAGCGACGCCTGCGCCTCGCGCAAGGTCGAGGTGCGCTGGTCGAAGCTGTCCTTGTCCAGGTAACCGCTCTTGGCGAGCTCGGTACCGCGGCCGAGATTGGAACGCGCATAATCGAGCGTCGCCGTATCGCGCTGAACCTGTGCCTTCGCCTGGTCGAGCGCCGCCTGGAAGTCATCGGGCGAGATCTTGTAGAGCATGTCGCCCTGCCGCACATCGGCGCCATCTTGCGCCGTCTGTTCCTGCAGGTAGCCGGGGACGCGCGCCTGCAGCGTGATGCTGCGGATCGGCTCGGTCCGCGCGGCGTAGTCGAGGTAGATCGGGATCGTCTTCTTGACGACGCTCGCCACCGGCACCGGCATCACGAACGCGGCTGGAGCCGGCGTCGCCGCTCCGGCCGTGCCGGCGCTAAGTCTGAGATTGCCCATGTCGAGCAGGTGGACGCTGGCCACCGAGATCGCACCCAGCGCGACAGCCGTTCCCAACGCGATTTTCCATTTACGCATAGTGATTCTCCAATCTTATTCAGCCGCTTGCGCCAGGGGAGGGAAGGCGGTTTCGGCAGTTGGTTCAGTATGTTGAGAAGCGGGCTCGTCGCCGCCGCGCCGTTCGCGCAGCTGTTCGATAACCGCGTAGAAGACCGGCACGAACACCAGCGACAGTATGGTCGCCGCCACCATGCCGCCAAACACGGTGGTGCCGATCGACTGACGGCTTGCCGCACCCGCGCCGGTGGCGATCATCAGCGGCACCACGCCGAGGATGAAAGCAAACGCGGTCATCAGGATCGGCCGCAGCCTCAGCCGCGCGGCTTCCATCGACGCCTCGACGATGCTGAGGCCTTCTTCGCGCCGCCGTCGTGCGAACTCGACGATCAGGATGGCGTTCTTGGCCGCCAGGCCGATCAGCATGACGAAGCCGATCTGCGAATAGACGTCGATCTGCATGCCGCGTACCCAAAGCGCGGCGAACGCGCCGAACAGGGCGAGCGGCACCGCCAGGAGCACCATGAACGGCATCGCCCAGCTCTCATACTGCGCCGCCAGGATCAGGAAGACGAAGACGATGGCGAGGCCGAAGACAACCGACGCGATCGAGCCCGCCTTGAGCTCCTGGAAGGTGATGCCGGTCCATTCGAAGCCGAAATCCCTGGGCAGTGCGGTGGCGGCGGCCCGTTCCATCGCGGCGACCGCCTGTCCGGACGAATAACCGGGCGCGGCGCCGCCATTGATGGTGGCCGAGGCGTTGTTGTTGTAGTGCGGCACGGTTTCCGGGCCGACGAACGGAACCAGCTTGCCCAGCGTGCTGAGCGGCACCATTCCTCCGGAAGCATTGCGTACATAGAGCCGTGAGATATCGGCGGCACCCGCGCGTGAATCCTTGTCGGCCTGGATGGTCACCCGGAAGGTGCGGCCGAACAGGTTGAAGTCGTTCACGTAGAGCGAGCCGAGATAGATCTGCAGCGTGTTGAAGACGTCGGGCAGGTTGAGGCCGAGCAGCTTCGCCTTGGCACGGTCGAGATCGTAGTTGAACTGCGGCGTCGAGGTCGAGAACGGCGAGAACAGCTGCTGCGGATTGATTTCCGGTTGCTTGCGCGCCTCGGCGATCACCGCTTGCGTGGCGTCGTTGAGGGCCGTGCTGCCGCGGCCGGTAAGGTCCTCGACAACGAATTCGAAGCCGCCCGTGGTGCCGATGCCGGGGATGGAAGGCGGATCGAAGGAGAGCGCGAAGGCTTCCGGAATCTGCATCAGCTTGCCGCGCACGTCGGCGACGAGCTTCGATGCGCTCTGGTCGGGACCACGCTCCTCCCATGGCTTGAGAATGGCGAACTCGACCGCCGAGTTCGACTGCGCCGCGCTGGTCAGGAAGTTCAGGCCGCTGATCGAGCCGACGATGTCGACACCGGGCGTCGCCTGCAGGATATCGCGCGCCTTCTGGGCCACCGCATCGGTGCGCTCCAGCGAGGCGCCGTCCGGCAACTGGATGACGACGAAGAAATAACCCTGGTCCTCGACCGGAAGGAAGGTCGAGGGCAGCTTTTGCCAGACGAAGTAGGTGGCGACCAGGCCGGCCGCGAACAGGCCGAGCATGATCCAGCGCAGCCGGATGAGAAAGCGCACGCCATGGGCGTAGGCATGTGACAGCCTGTCGAAGCCCGTATTGAACCAGCGGAACAGAACAAACTGCGTCTCGCCGCGATGGCGCAGGAAGGCGGCACTCAGCGCCGGGCTGAGCGTCAGCGAATTGAAGGCCGAGATGCCGACGGAGATCGCCACCGTCAGCGCGAACTGGTTGTAGAGCTTTCCGGAAACACCGGGAATGAAGGCAACCGGCACGAACACGGCCATCAGCACCGCTGTCGTGGCGATGATCGGACCGGTGACTTCGGCCATGGCGGCTTTTGTCGCCGCCAGTGGTTTCAGTCCGGCCTCGAGCTGTCGTTCGACATTCTCGACCACGACGATGGCGTCGTCGACGACAAGGCCGATCGCCAGCACCATGCCAAGCAGCGAGAGCATGTTGAGCGAGAAACCCATCATCTCCATGACGACCAGCGTCGCCACCAGCGACACCGGGATGGCGATGGTCGGGATGATGGTCGTGCGCCAGCTCTGCAGGAAGATGAACACCACCGCCACGACGAGCACCAGGGCTTCGCCGAGCGTGATCAGCACGTCATGCATCGAGGCCGAGACGAAGCGCGTCGTATCGTAGTGCATCGCATAGTCGACGCCCTTGGGAAAACGCGCCGACAGTTCCTGCATCTTGTCCTTGACGCGCTGCTGCAGATCGAGCGCGTTGGAGCCGGGCATCTGATAGACGGCGAGCACCACGGTCGGGTCCTTGCCGAAGAAGGCCGACGACGAATATTGCAGCGCGCCGAGTTCGATACGGGCGACGTCGCGCAACCGTACCAGCGAACCCGTATCGGTGTTGGCACGCACGACGATGTCGCCGAATTCCTTGGGGTCGCTCAACCGCCCGACGGCATTGACCTGCATTTCGAAGGCGGTGCCGGCAGGCGCCGGCGACTGGCCGATCTTGCCGGCCGCCACCTGGACGTTCTGCTCGGCGATGGCATTTTGCACATCGACGGCTGTGATGCCGAGATTGGCGAGCTTGTCGGGATCGAGCCAGACGCGCATCGAATAGCGCCGTTCGCCGAAGATCTGCACGTCGCCGACGCCCGGCAGTCGCTTCAGCGGATCCACCACCTGCAGATAGGCAAGGTTGGAGAGTGCCACCGGATCGACGGAATGGTCCGGCGAGGTCAGGTTGACGATGAGAACGAAGTTCGGGTTCTGCTTCTTGATCGTCACGCCGCCCTGGTTGACGATCGCCGGCAGCGAGGAGGCGGCCTGCGAGACGCGGTTCTGGACGTCGACGGCGGCGGTGCTCAAGGAATAGCCGACATCGAAGGTGATGGTGATGGTCGACGAGCCGTCATTGGAGCTTGTCGACGACATGTAGGTCATGCCCTGCACGCCGTTGATCTGCTGCTCCAGCGGCGTTGTCACCGTATCGGCCACCACTTGCGCGCTGGCGCCTGGATAGTGGGCGCTGACCACGACTTGGGGCGGCGTGATGTCGGGAAACTGCGAGACGGGCAGCAGGAAATAACAAATCGTCCCGGCGAGCACCATGATGATGGCGATCGCCGAGGCGAAGATCGGACGATGGATGAAGAAGTTTACCACGACACGCACGCCTCTCCGGCCGCTCTTGCCCGCCCGAAGGCGCTGGCGACCCTGGACAACTGGCCCTGCCCGTCACGGGAGACTTCCCGTGAACGCAGCAACGGCACTTCGCGACGCTGCCCATCGGCGAGCGAGCGCAACATTTTCTCGAAGGCGCGGGGGTCGACCCCATCTGCTTTCATGACCAGCCGGATCATCGGATCCCGGACGGCCTCATCTATGGTAAGATCGCGGCGCTGTGGCATTGGCCGGCTCCTTGTCTGTCGATTCGCAGCCCATGCTCGCGAACCGTTTTTCATCTCGTCACCGGCCGAGGCCGCATGATTGGCAATCTTTTCGTCCATCTCGATCTGGTAGGACCAGTTCACGACCTTGTTATTGACGACGGACGCTATAGGTGTTACCAGTAAGTAACATGCTGGAAGTTACAGACCGGTAACACCCTAGTCAAGAGGTGGCCGAGGGTTTTTTGGAAACGAAAGGAGATCATGATGACAGACGGCGTCGTGGAGCGCTCTCGTCCCCGGGATCGGATCCTGGAGACGGCACGCGACATGTTCCACAAGCACGGCATCAAGGGCGTCGGCGTCGACGCCATCACCGAGGCCGCCGGCACGAACAAGATGACGCTCTATCGTCACTTTGAGTCCAAGGACGAACTGATCGTCGAATGCCTGCGTGCCAACGCGTTGAAGGCTGGCTCGATGTGGGAGGCGTTCGAGGCCGAGCATCCGGGCGACAAACTCGCTCAACTTCATGCCTGGGTCCGCAAGGCCGCCGCCATGCTCAACACCGACGGCCGTGGCTGCGACATGGCCAATGCCGCCGCCGAACTGACCGAGCCCGATCATCCGGCAAGGCGCGTGATCAAGGAACTCAAGGAAGCCCAGCGCGAACGCCTGGTCGGCCTCTGCCGGGATGCCGGCATCAGCCAGGCCGAACTTCTCGCCGATACGCTGTCGCTGCTGTTCGAGGGCGCGCGGGTCAGCGTGCAGACCGTCGGTGCCGAGGGTCCGAGCACGCAGTTCGTGCGTATGGCCGAAGGGCTGATCGTTTCCTTCAGGGGAACCGCGGCAGGCTGATATTTGCCCGACTGCCGACGGCCGCGCGATCCCGTGGTCGAGGACTGGCGGAGCTATGTGCCGGCGGCGCTCGTGATTATGCCCAGACGAAAAAAGCCCGCTGCCGGGAGGAGGTGGCAGCGGGCTCGATTTCGAATGTGGCGCGGGAGGAGGTGCACCCCATTCAGCGTCGGCATCGCATCTGGGAGGAGTAGATGGCCGACAACCAGAACCTACGAGTTGCCCAATGATTCGGCAACAATGAATTGTGCATAGCTGCTGTGCAGATTTGCCGTGCCAATTATCATACAAATATGGGAAACGCGGCTCTGCCCAGGCCACCCGGTCTCACTGGGCCGGCACATTTTCCCTGAAAATCAGTCGCGGCTCGATGAATTTGCGCGTCAGGTAGGGCGCCGACGATGCGATCGAGCCGAGCAGCTGGATGACCGACTGTTCCGCGATCAGCCTGGCGTTCTGGTCGATGACGACGTCGGCGAGGTCGTCGACGAGATAGCCGCGCGTTTCCCTGGTCAGGTCGTGGCAGATGAACACCGGCTTGCGGTTGGGCCTTGCTTCCCTGATCGCCTTGGCAATGCCGGAGCGCCCGGCGCCGACGCAATAGATGCCGAGCAGTTCCGGTTCGTTGCGCAACGCCTTCATGGTCTCCGCATAGCTGGCGTCAGGCTCGTCATTGATCTCGACGGCGCTGCTGACGGTGAGGTTGGGAAATTCCTCGCCAAGCACCGAGCGGAATCCCATCTCGCGCTCTTCATGGCCGCGATAGGAGCGCGAGCCGACCACCATCGCCAGCCGCCCCTCGCGGCCGCCGAGGAAGCGTCCCATCAAAAGCGCCGCCGTCCGTCCCGCCACGCGGTTGTCGATGCCGACATAGGCGGAGCGCGGCGCTGTCGGAATATCGGACACCAGCGTCACCAGGCGGATGCCGGCCTCGACCACGTCGCGCAGGATGTTGCGTGTCCTGGGATGATCGACGGCGATGACACCGACGCCATTGGCCCGCAGCGACAGTTTTTCGACCGCCGTCTGCAGGGCATTGGGCGAGATGCCGGCTAGATTGTGGATCCGGCAGGACGCCACAAGCGGCAGGCGTGAGGCGTAGTCCTCGATGTGCTTCGCCAGATCGTGCATGAAGGCGTTGGAGCCGATCGGCAGGAAGAATTCGAGGTTTGCGGGCTTCGAGGGCAGCGTTACCTGGTCGGCGACCGGCAGATAGCCGAGCTGCTTGGCGGCCTCCATGACACGTTGCCGGTTGGCCGCGCTCGCTCCGGGCCGATTGTTGAGCACCCTGTCGACCGTCGCGGTCGACAGCCCGCAATTCCTGGCGATGTCGGAGACGGTGGCCTTCATGCCGCGACCCTATGCGTCGATGCTCCCTCAGTGCCCCGGCTTGCCGTCGGCGAGGGCGTCGCGAATGTCCTTGTCCGACATGCCGGTGATGATGCGCTCGACTTCCGTCACGGTCGTCGTCTTCGGATCGATGTCGTCGGCGACCACCTTACCCCTGCGCATGACGACGATGCGGTCGACCACCTGGAAGACATGGTGGATGTTGTGCGCGATGAAGATGCAGGAATGGCCGGAATCACGCGCGTTGCGCACGAAGCTCAGCACCCCTTGCGTTTCGGCGACGCCGAGATTGTTGGTCGGCTCGTCGAGGATGATCAGGTCGCTGTCGAAATGCATGGCGCGCGCGATCGCCACCGCCTGGCGCTCGCCGCCGGAGAGCGAGCCGATCGGCGTCGTCGGCGGGATGTTCTTGGAAATGCCGACCTGCTTGAGCAGGTCGCGGGCGACCGTGTTCATCGCCTCCTGGTCCATGCGGTTGAGGAAGCGCGGCGGCTTGATCGGCTCACGTCCCAGGAACAGGTTGCGCGCGATCGACAATTGCGTGACCAGGGCGGAGTCCTGGTAGATGGTCTCGATGCCATGGGCGATGGCGTCGCTAGTGCTGCGCAAGGTGACCTTCTTGCCGCGGATGAAGATGTCGCCGCTGGTCAGCGGCACGGCGCCGGAGAGGACCTTGATCAACGTCGATTTGCCGGCGCCATTGTCGCCCAGCAGGCCGACGATCTCCCGCTCGTTGACATGGAAATTGGCATCCACCAGCGCCTGTACGCGGCCATAGGACTTGCGGATGTTGTGCATGCGGATCAATGGCTCGGCCATGGTTCAAGTCCCCGCCTGGTGCCGGCGTTCCAGCCATGAATGCAACGCCATCATGCCAAGGATGATGGCGCCGATGAAGATGTTGTAGGCAAGCCCGGGCACGCCGATCAGCACGATGCCGTTGCGCATCACGCGCAGGATCAGGATGCCGAGCACGGTGCCGATGATGGTGCCGCGCCCGCCGGTCAGCGCCGTGCCGCCGATCACCACCATGGCGATCACCTCGAGCTCGTAACCGGTGCCGCTGTTGGGGTTGGCGGCGGACGTGCGCAGCGAGGAGATGACGCCGGCAAGCGAGGCCATGACCGACGACAGGACGAACAGGCCGACCTTGACGCGGTTGACGTTGACACCGCGGGCGCGCGCCGCGTTGGGATTGCCGCCGGCCGCCTGGATCCAGTTGCCGGTCCGGCTTTGCGTCAGGACATAGCCGAGCGCGATCGCCGCGGCGATGAACCAGAACAGTGACATGTAGATGCGGAAGGGCCCGATGAAGAAGTCGCCGACCAGCGCCTCCGCCAGCCAGCTGCCCTCGGCGCTCCAGGTGCGCTGCGGAAATCCGTCGGTGATGAAAAGCGCACTGCCGCGCACCACCAACAGCATGCCGAGCGTCACCAGGAAGGAAGGGATCTTGAGCTGCGTGACGAACCAGCCATTGACCAGGCCGATCAAGGCCGCAACCAGCAGCGCGACGACGAAGCCCATTTCCAGCGAGGTGACGCCGGCATTGAACAGCGTCCACATCAGCACCGGCGAGAAGCCGAACAGGGACCCAACCGAAAGGTCGAATTCGCCCGACGTCATCAGCAGCGTCATCGCCAGCGCGATCAGGCCGAGTTCGACGGTGAAGGCCAGCGTGTTGGAGATGTTCTGCGGCGACAGGAAGTCGTGGTTGAAACCCCAGAAAACGGCGATCTCGGCGATGAGCAGCACGAAGGGTCCGAATTCCGGCCGCGCGATCAGGCGTTGGATGGGCGAATGATTTTCCACTGGGAACCCGCGACATGGTTGGAGCGGGCCGCACTCTCCACCGCATCGGGCGGACATGTCGCGGCGCAGGGAGATGTCTGGCGCCACGCCAAAATGCGCGGCGCCAGGGATCGCGGATTACTTGCCGGACAGGATCTTGTCGTAGACCGCCGCGGTGTCCTTCTCGTAGAGCGCGCCGGTGATGACGTTGAAGCCCGGAGGAATGCCGCTGGCCGCCATGTTGGCGAGCGACAACGCGACATAGCTGGTCGCCTGCGGATCCTGCCACTGGCCGGCATTGACATAGCCGTTCAGCACTTCCTGGGTGGTGTCGAGCGAGTTGCCCCAGCCGACGACCGGGATTTCGCCCGGCTTGACGCCGACCTGGTCGAAGACACGCTTGATCGAACCGGTGACGAGGTCGCCGAGGCCGATGATGGCGTTGACCTTGCCCTTGTGGGCGGTGAGGTAGTCGACCATGCGGTTGATCACCTCGGCCTGGTCGAGCGTCGCCTCGGTCACTTCATAGGTGATGCCGAGCGGTCCAAAGACGCTCTTGATGCCTTCCTCTTCCTGCACGCCGTAGGTGGCGCCGGGGATTTCGACCGGCATCCAGACGAAATCGCCCTTCTTCACCAGGCCCTTGTCGACCAGATACTGCGCCCAGTGCTTGCCGAAGGTGACGTTGTCGCCGCCGACATAGGCGTTGAAATTGGCCTTGGGATCGGGCGTGTTGAAGTTGATGATCGGGATGTTGGCCGCGCGCGCTTCCTTGACGATCTCGACAAGGCTGCCCGGATCGGGGCTGGTGGTGACGATGCCGTCGGCCTTGGCGGAGAGGGCGGCGCGAACCGCTTCCTGCTGCGAGGCGACGTCGCCATTGTGGAACGAGGTGTTGACGGTGTTGCCGGTGTCCTTGGCCCATTGCTTGGCGCCGGCAAGGAAGTAGGTCCAGACCGGGTCGGCCGGCCCGCCATGTGAGATCCAGTAGAACGTCTTGGCCTGCGCGGCTGCCGGAATGACGGTCAGCGCGATAAGCAGGCCGTAGAGCACAAGTCTCAGTCTTGTCAGCATTTGATTTCCTCCCGGTTGAAGATGATCCGTCCCTTGTTCCGGCTTCGGCCGGACCCGCGTCTTTTGCCAGCGCCGCTCGGAGCCTCAAGAGCATCCCCTTTTTCGACGAATGGCAAGCCTCCATCTGCAGATGTAGTTGGCGCCTGACGCGACGCCATCAACGACCCCATCAGATCGCATCAGTTGGGATGATTTTTCCCGGGCGGTCGGATGATTGTCGCCGAGGCTCAGCCCGGCGGACTGTCCCGATCATGTTTGGGCGGTCACCTGGGGCGAAAGCCCCCGAAGAACCGCTTAGAGCAGGTGCGATCCCTATGCTTTCGGCAGTTAGCTGGGCAGCATGGGGCAGTTGGCGCCACGGCGCAGGCTGATATGCGCCACGTCGCCCGCGCTGAACTGAACGCCCTCGGCCTGGCGCGGCGCGTCGATGACGACGGGCATGCCTTGCCCCAATTCGGCATGCAGGCGCAACGTGCGGCCATGGAAGACGATGCTGTTGACCCGCGCCGGCGCCGTGCCGGGCGCGGCCTCGGCGGCCGCCAGCAGATCCTCGGGGCGCACGCCTATGGTGCGGACCTCGCCCTCCTGGGGCTGATCGGCGGTGTCGGGAACAGCTTCCAGCGGCAGGGCGCCGGCGGTGAACCTCAGGCGCTCGCCATCGCGGCCGACAAAGCGCGACTGCAGCAGGTTCATGGTGCCGATGAAACTTGCCACGAACTTCGTCGCGGGCCGGTCGTAAAGCGTCGCCGGCGGCGCGATCTGCTCGATGCCGCCCTTGTTCATGACAACGATGCGGTCGGAGATCGACAGCGCCTCGGTCTGGTCGTGGGTGACCATGACGAAGGTGGTGCCAAGCCGCGACTGCAGCCGCTTCAGTTCGACCTGCATCTGTTCGCGCAGATGCGCGTCGAGCGCCGACAGCGGCTCGTCGAGCAAGAGCACGCGCGGCTCGCAGACGATGGCACGCGCAAGCGCGACGCGCTGGCGCTGGCCGCCCGACAATTCGGAGACGCGGGCGCGCAGCTTGTCGGCAAGGCCGACCATGTCGAGAGCCTCGGCGACGCGCCTTGCCTGTTCGCCGCCGGTCAGCTTGCGCAGCGACAGGCCGAAGCCGACATTTTCGGCAACGTTCATATGGGGAAACAGGGCATAGTCCTGGAACACGGTGTTGACCGGCCGGTCGAATGGCCGGAGCGCGGTGATGTCGCGGCCGTCGAGCAGCACCTCGCCGCTCGACGGGCTTTCAAAGCCGGCGATGACGCGCAGGCTGGTGGTCTTGCCGCAACCGGACGGGCCCAGAAGGGTCAGGAATTCGCCGCCGACGATGTCGAGATCGACGGCATCGAGCCCGACGATGCCGCCCGGAAATACTTTCGACACCGCCCGCAGCCGCACGAGGGGATCAAGCGCCATCGCGAACCTCGGAGGGTTTGGTCGTGTTGACCCAGAGGATCTGGCACTGCTCCGCGCCGGGATTGCGGAAGGCGTGCAAAAGCGTGCTCTTGAAGGCAAAACTGTCGCCGCTCTTCAATCCGTATTTTGTCGAATCCACCACCAGTTCGACCTCGCCCGAAAGCACGAAGCCGAACTCGTGGCCGGCATGCGCATAGGCTTCCGCCGTACCGCCGCCAGCCTCGACCGTCACCAGCATGCCTGTCAGCGTGGCGCCGGGCGGCGACAGCAGCGCCTTGGCGATGCCTTCCGACTTGACCGGGATCGACCGCCGCTTGTCGGCGCGCACGCAATAGAGATCGTTGACAGCGTCATTGCCGTCGGCGATCAGCGCCGACGGCTCGATGTCGAGGGCAGCCGCCAGCGGCCAGATCACCTTGACGCGCAGCGAGGACATGCCGCGCTCGATCTGACTAAGCGCGCCGATCGATATGCCGGCTTTTGCCGAGAGATCGGCCAGCGACAGACGGCGCTCCAGCCTGAGCGCCCGCACGCGCCGGCCGACGCGAATGTCGGCGTCGTCCTTGGGTTTTTCGGCGGCTTCGTCGAGCATGTCCATGTGCAAGTCCTCGTTGCGATATTTGCGGCTCGGGCCTGACTGAAGTCAGCTGCAAAATCGGGCCGAACCTTGCCGCGACGTCAGCGCTGCCCCTCACTTGCCTGCCGGCATCCTCTCCCCGCATAGTGACGGGGCGAGGGGCACTGTGTCCCTCGTTTCGCCAATCGCCAACGCCGCAAGAAGCGAGCCGACATTGCGGCCAGCCACTTCTCCCCGTCCTATACGGGGAGAAGTGCCCGGCAGGGCGATGAGGGGCGGCGCCGACTTCCGCAATTAACCCGACTCTGTCTCAGCTTACCCGCCAGCCTTCACCTTCTCGAACATCTTCGCCATATCGTCATTCTGTTTCATCGGGCCGGTGAAGATCGTGCTTTTCAGCATCACCTCCGGGTCGGAGGGCAGTTGCAGCTTTTCCAACTCGTCCTTCGGCACGCCGGCGAAAGCGGTCGAGAGCGAGCTGCCATAGCCATAGGACTGGATCAGGTATTTGCCGGAGTCGGCATCCAGCCGGCTGTTGATGAAGTCGTAGGCGAGATCGACATTCTTGGCGTCCTTCAGCATGACGAAGCCGCAGGCCCAGGTCAGCATGCCCTCCTTCGGCTTCATGAACTCGACCGGCACGCCCTGCTTCTTCAGCGACGTGGCCGATGCGTTCCAGGTCATGGCGGCGACCAGCTGGCCGCTGGCCAGCGCCTGCTCGACCGAGGTCATGTCGGTGGTGTAGCTCGACAGCAGCGGGCGTTGCTCGCGCAGTTTCGCCGCCACCTTGTCCATCTGCTCGGCCGTCATGTCGAACGGGTTCACGCCGGCCAGAAGCGCGGCGACGATCGGCGTGTCGTGCACCGCGTCGATGGTCGCCATGCGGCCGGCATATTGCTTGTCCCACAGGAGGTTCCAACTGGTTTCCGGGTTCTTCACCAGATCGGTGCGGTAGAGGATCGAGGTGTTGCCCCAGTCCCACGGCACCATCCAGACCTTGCCGTCGCCGGCCTGCAGATCTGGCAGGTTCTTGAACACCGGGAAGATCGAATCCCAGTTCTTGATGCGCTTGGTGTCGATCGGCTGCAGCAGGCCTTCCTTGTTCCAGCGCGCCACCTTGTCATAGCAGGGATGGGCGATATCAGGCCGGAAGCCAGCCTTGACCTTGGTGAAGGCATCGTCGTCGTCACCGAAGATCGAAGCCTCGACGCCATCGGGGTGCGCGGCAAGGAAGCTCTTGTTGAAATCGGGCAGTTCGTAGCCCGACCAGGTGAAGTATTGCAGCTTCTCGGCGGCGAGCGCCACGGTCGACGACAGTGCGAGCGCTAGGGCCGCGAGGCCGGCCCTGGCCTTGTGTCCGGTTAGCGATTTCAGGTGGAATGCCATTTTCGTTCTCCTCTCTGTGTGTTTTGGTTCAGGCTGGATTGCGTCGCGTGGCGCCAAGCCCGCGATGGCGCAGGATCTCGGCGGTGCCGGCGATGATGAAGGAAACTGCCAGGATCGCCGTCCCCAAGGCCATGACGGTCGGCAGCGAGCGGGGGAAGCGCAGCTGGCTCCATATGTAGAGCGGCAGTGTCGGCTCGGTGCCCGCGAGGAAGAAGACGACGATGAACTCGTCGAACGAAATCAGGAAGGCGAGCATGAAGGCCGACAGCACGGCAGGCAGGCTGAGCGGCAGCATGACGCGCCGGAACGTCGTCCAGTCGGAAGCGCCAAGGTCGAGCGCCGCCTCGCGAACGGTCTCCGGGATGGCGGCGAAACGGCTGCGCATGACGACAACGGTGGTCGGCAGCGCGACCAGTATATGGCCGAGCACGATGGCGACACGCGATGGCCCGAGGCCGACGAGGTTGACCAGGATCAGCAGCGATATGCCGACGATGACGCCGGGAATGAGGATCGGCAGCCGTGCGATGGCGCTGATCGTGGCGGCAAGCGGCGAGCGGCCATAGAGATCCATGTAGGACACGGTGATGCCGCACAGCGTGGCGCCCGAGGCCGCGATGGCGCCGATGACGAGACTGTTGACGAGCGCACCCGACAGTGCCGGATTGCCATGGAGCGTGGCATACCATTGCAGCGTGAAGCCCTGCAGGGGAAACGCGGCCTGGATGGAATCGTTGAAGGAAAACAGCGGGATCAGCAGCACCGGCAGATAGAGGAAGACCAGATAGGCAAGCACATAGAGGCCGAGCCAGCGGCCATCCCGTTTCATGCTGGCGCACCCTGCGTTCATGTGCGGCTGCCAAACCGGCGGTCGGCGCCGCGCGCGACCAGCACCACGAGCAGGATCACCAGCATGACGCAGACCGAAAGCGCGGCGCCGAACGGCCAGTCATTGGCCTTGCCGAACTGCGACTGGATCAGCGAGCCGATCATGGTGCTGGCCGGGCCGCCGACCATGGCCGGCGTGACATAGTCGCCGACCGTCGGCACGAAGACGACGAGGGCAGCGGCCAGCACCCCTGGCATCGAATTCGGCAATACGACGCGGCGGAACGCGGTAAAGGGTTTTGCGCCGAGATCGGAAGCGGCCTCGAGCAGGGATTTCGGGATCGTGTCCAGCGCCACGTAGATCGGCAGGATGGCGAACGGCGCATAGGCATGGGCGAGCGTGACGACAACTGCGGCCGGTGTTGAGGAAGGCCAGCGTCGGCTCGGACCAGATGCCGCTTTCGATCAGCGCCGAATTCAAGACACCGTTATAGGCGAGCACGATCTTCCAGGCGAAGACGCGCAGGAGATAGCTGGTCCAGAACGGCAGCGTCACCAGGAACAGCAGCAAACCGCGCCGGCGGCCGGCGTGAAAGGCCAGGTAGTAAGCGACGGGATAGGCGGTGACGACGGTGGCCAGCGTCACCAGGCCAGCAATGACCAGCGAGCGCAATGTCACCGTCCAGTAGAGCGGATCGGTGGCCACGGTGAGGAAGTTTTCGCCGGTCAGCCCGACGCCGAGCAGCGAGCCGTCATTGCCGCGGAAAGCGAGAAACAGCACGAGGCCAAGCGCGAACAGGACCAGCAGGAAGGTGACCAGCGCGCCGGGCAGCAACATGGCAGCCCGGAAACCCGATGAAGACCGGGCCTCTGGCGTTCGGGCTGAAATGATGGCCGACATGACCTGCCTGAAAATTTGAAATCCAGTTAGATTTTTTCATATTCGTGAAACTGTCAAGCCAATTTATGTTTGACGGCGAGGCGGCGACCGAAGCGCGGCACCAAGCTCTGGACCACTATCGATGGGATAGACCTTTGACCGAAATCCGGTGAAAGTGCCGCGCCGATCCGGCAAGCCGCATTTTTTCGATGATCAGAGGACCGCTGCCATGACCAATCCGACGCTTCTGCCCACCGAGGGCCTGTTTGTCGGCCGCGCCAGGAGTGGCGATGTCTCTCATCCCGTGGTGGTCACGGTGCGCGACGGCACTGTCTTCGACATCACGTCGAGCGCTGCGCCGACCGTGCGTGACGTCTGCGAATTGGCCGATCCGGCCGGCCATGTGCGCTCGGCCAAGGGTACGCCGATCGGTTCGATCGACGACATCGCGGCCAACAGTTTCGAAGCCACGCGCGACAGCGCAAAACCCTCTCTCCTTTCCCCGGTCGACCTGCAGGCGATCAAGGCATCGGGCGTCACCTTCGTCGTCAGCCTGCTCGAACGGGTGATCGAGGAACAGGCGCGCGGCTCGGCGGAAAAAGCCGACGCCATCCGCGCCGACATTGCCGGCCTGATCGGCCATGACCTGTCCAAGCTCAAGCCCGGTTCGCCCGAGGCGATGGAGATCAAGGCCAAGCTGATTTCGCGCGGCGCCTGGTCGCAATATCTGGAAGTGGGCATCGGACCGGATGCCGAAATCTTCACCAAGTGCCAGCCGATGGCCTCGGTCGGCTTCGGCGCCGATGTCGGCCTGCATCCGGTGTCGACCTGGAACAATCCGGAGCCGGAGATCGCCATGATCGCCGCCTCGAGCGGCCGGATCGTCGGCGCCACCATCGGCAACGACGTCAATCTGCGCGATGTCGAAGGGCGTTCGGCGCTGCTGCTCGGCAAGGCCAAGGACAACAATGCCTCGGCCTCGCTTGGCCCTTTCATCCGGCTGTTCGACGACACGTTCTCCATCACCGACGTGAAGCAGGCCGTCGTGCGCCTCAAGGTCGAGGGCGAGGATGGGTTTTCACTGGAGGGGGCGAGCTCGATGGCCGAGATCAGCCGCTCGCCGGAGGAACTGGTTGCCGCCGCCATGGGGCCGCATCACCAGTATCCGGACGGGCTGGCTCTCTATCTCGGCACGATGTTCGTGCCGTCGAAGGATCGCGGCGAAAAGGGCCAGGGGTTTACGCACAAGGTCGGCGACATCGTCACCATCTCGTCGGAGAAATTCGGCGCGCTGGTCAACCGCGTGCGGCTGTCGCCTGACTGCCCCCACTGGACTTACGGCGCCAGCCATCTGATGCGCGACCTCGCCAAAGCCGGCCTATTTTCTGCTTGATTTGTTCCCGTTATGTTCTATACTTCTCGACCGGATGCAACTTGCCCGATCGAGAGTAGTGATGAGTAGGCAACCTGCGTTGGAACCGCCAAGAACGGCCAGATGTTTTACCGATGGGATTAGTCCGAGCGACATTTTGACGACCGGATATTCTTCGCCATACTGGCCGAGAGCGCTATCGCCGGCCCCCTGGCGTGCAAGGCTGTCGCCCTCGAGCGGGAGCTGGGGTTGCAAGGCTGGCTTGTTCCGGAAGACCACATCCATATCTCGCTCGTCGGTCTCGGCGATCATGACGGGTTTCCGCAAAATTAGTAGAATCGCCGGCCGACGCGCCGCGCCAGGCCGAGGGCGTTCAGTTCAGCGCGGGCGATGTGGCGCATATCAGCCTGCGCCGTGGCGCCAACTGCCCCATGCTGCCGAGCTAATTTCTTCCAAACTCGCAAAGTTGCTGGAGGGCTGCGAACGACCAGGCCTTGATCGATATGTGGACCGAGGGACCACGGGCTTAAGTGTGAATTGACTCCGCAAGGAACATATTCCTAGTCTGTCCGATGCCCGAATTAAGCACCCGACCGCGCCGAAATGTGCAAACCCTACGCTTGGCGCACGATGTCGGGCAGCTAATTCGCGTTCGATGCAGGAATTGCAACATCACTCGACACTATCTGCCCGGCGATCTCGCAAAGCTGGTCGGTGACATACCTTTTTGGGACGTGGAACGGCATATGCGGTGCGAGCGCTGCAAAGGTCGCGAGCTTGACGCGGGCATTGTCCTGCCGAGTGCCGCTGAACGCTTGAAGATTCGCGTCAGGCGCCTCGTCGAAATCCGCATGGTTCGCCGTGTGATCTGGCGAGACGACGATTGAAGGAAGCCTAGAAAAGGGATCCTTGAACTGGCGTCTGCTTTGGGAACTTGATCTGCGTTGCAGGTTTATCCACGATCACCAGAGCGTCATCGGGTGCTGTTCGCTGCAAATGCCGTGCCTCCGACCAAGGTGCGGTCAGCCAAGCTTCGGTCTCTTCCGGCGTGGTCAGGATTACCGGCATGGCCTTCCCATGAATTGGCGCGATGAGGGCGTTGGGCTTGGTCGTCATGAAGGCGAACAGTTCGAAGTCGCCAGGACCATCCTTGACCTTTCGCACACCTAGCCAGCGGGTCCAGAAACCGGCAAAAAAGAACAGCGGCCGGCTTTGATCGCGGGCAAACCAGTAATTGCGCTGGATGCCGGTTTCCGGGTCTTTGTCGTTAGGTGCGGGGCTGGGCTCGGCAAAGCTTGTCACCGGCACGACGCACCTGTTCTCGACACCAACAAACTGTTGCCAGTGCGAATATTGAGGATTGCGTACGTTGGTCGTGCCGTAGTCTGCCTTGCCCTTCATGCGCTCAGGCGGCGTTGGTAGTCCCCAAAGCAGCTTCGCCAGTTCACGCTCCCCAGCCACAGTGTTGCGAACAACCACGCCTGGTTGATTGGGATAGGTATCGATGGAAGGTTCAAGGTTGCCGCTGGTATCGCGCATTGCGCGCGTCCATTGTCGGATCGCCTCTTGCGTGGTCGTGATGTTGTAGAGGTTGCACATACGCTAACATTGCGGAATTGGCTTGCGTCTGCAACCGAGGTCGGCGCCAGCGCTCCCTCAATCGTCGTCACACGGCCACGCTATATCTATCGTCCTGACACGCCTTGTCAGCTGTCATCAGGGCAAAGCTGGCGGACCGGCAAGCGCTTCCCTACTTCGAGTGCGTCTGAACAGGAGGAACACATGCCAATCGCGGAAATTGCCAAGGATTTCACCGAGCTGCTCCAGCAGGGCGATCACGCCGGTGCTGGCGAGAAGTACAACGCCGACGATATCGTCAGCTACGAAGCCATGGAAGGACCAATGGCCGTGGCCCATGGCAAAGAGGCTCTCAAGCAAAAGGGCCAATGGTGGCAAGAAAACCACGAAGTCCACGGTGGCTCGGTCGAGGGCCCTTATGTCAACGGCGACCAGTTCGCCGTGCGCTTCAAGTTCGACGTAACGCCCAAGGCCACCGGCGAGCGGGTCACCATGGATGAAGTCGGCCTGTACACGGTCAAGAACGGCAAGATCACGGAAGAGCGTTTTTACTATTGATCTGGCGAATCTCACCGGCCGGGAGCCTGCTCTTTGGGCTCCATGTCGGCAAACCAAGCATGATGGCCGGGGCCATACCCGGCCATCATGCGGCGGCTCAAATCGTCTTCACATATTGCGCAAGCTGATCGGCCACCGTGCCCCAGCCATCCAAGAAACCCATCTCTTCATGGCTGTCGCGGGTCGCCTCGTCGCGATGGATGGCGGTGGCCGTGTAGCGCGTGCCCTTGCCGTCCGGATGCAGCGAAATGACCGCGGTGATGAAAGGCTCGCCCGAGGGCCGATAGCCGGGCAATAGCGCATCGGTCCACACCAGCCGCTCGTTCGGCACGATCTCCAGATAGCAGCAATGGCGGTCGTTGACCTCCTTGCCGTCGGGCGACTGCATGCGTGTCCGGAACAGCCCGCCCGGCCTCAGATCGATCTCGCAGTCGGTGATCAACCAGGGCTTCGGCGTGAACCATTGCTTGACATGCTCCGGTGTCGTCCAGGCTTTCCACAGCAATTCGCGCGGCGCATCGATGATGCGCTCCAGCATCAGGTCCAGTCTGGGATCCGGCTTGAACGGATAGCTCATTTTTCCTGCTCCTTGAGGGTCATCACATAGGCGTCGAACTGGTCGAGGCGGCGCTCCCACAGCGTGCGCTGTTCGGCCAGCCAGCTTTCGGCAAGTTTCAACGGTTCAGGCGCAAGCTCGTAAGTCCTGACCCTGCCGGTCTTTTGCGACCGAACCAGCCCGCAGCCTTCGAGTATCTTGAGGTGGTCGATGAAGGAGGGCAGGGCCATCTCGAAAGGCTGCGCCAGTTCGCTGACCGAGGCGGGGCCCCTGTTCAGTCGCTCGACCACGCGCCGCCGGGTCGGGTCGGCGAGCGCGCGAAAAATGCCGTCGATCGGCGGGGGGCTTGGACTTGCGCTCTGGAGGCTCGTCATCGATCGGTCCTGGGTCGTCGGCAAAAGTGATTAACGATACTTAGGTAAATTCCTTAGTATTGGCAAGCGCAAATTTCGCGAGCTGCTGGCAAAGCGGCAAGGGCGGTTCTAGGTTGCGAGACGGATTCGACTGTCAGCCAAGGGAAGCACGTCTTGACGATCACCATGTACGGCATCACCAATTGCGACACGATCAAGAAGGCGCGCGTCTGGCTGGAGAGCCGTGACGTGCCCTATCGTTTCCATGACTATCGGACCGAAGGGATCGAGGCGGGCAAGCTGAATGGCTGGGTCGGCGAGGTCGGCTGGGAAAAGCTGCTCAACAAAGGCAGCACGACGTTTCGTGAACTGCCGGAGGCGGACAGGCAAGGCCTCGACGAGAACAAGGCCAAGGCCCTGATGCTGGCCAAGCCAACGATGATCAAGCGTCCGGTGCTGGAGGTTGGGGACCAGATACTCGTTGGGTTCAAGCCGGATGTTTATGAGGGAGCAGTGGGGAAGTAGGGAACCCCTTTACTTCGTCATCCTATGGCGAAGCAAGGAGCGAAGCGACGCGGCGCAGACCATAGGATCCATGCCGTGACTTACGAACGTTGCAACGGTGCGGGTTATTGCTCCGCTGCACCCTCCACGGAGGCCGCGGCACGGATCCTCGGGTCAGCCCGAGGGATGACGAACGCGTAGTGGTCGATCGCTAATTGAGAATGCTTTCGCCTGCGGCCCTTGAAGCAGTTCACCGTTCTTCAGCCTTTTCCGCGCAAATACCCCGCCAGCGCCACGGCATTGTTATGCGCCTCGTCGTGCGCGCCGTAGAGCAGCGTTACCTTGCCTTCGCCGTGCAGAGCGCGCAGTCGCGCCACCGCCGCTTCATTCCCATCCAGCTCGGCCCGATACCGCTCCTGAAACTCCGCCCAGCGTTCCGGCTCGTGCCCGAACCATTTGCGCAGTTCGTCGCTCGGCGCGATCTCCTTCAGCCACAGCGTCAACCCGGCATCCTTCTTGGCGACGCCACGCGGCCATATCCGATCCACCAGCACCCGCTGTCCATCGGCCTTGTCAGGTGCTTCGTAGACGCGCTTGACCGCGATATCGAAGGCCATCACACCTCCGCCGTCTAGTGCCCCTGGGCCCACTCGCCCTTGCGCATCACCGGCACGCGGCTGCCATCCTTGTTGACGCCGTCAATGTCGATCTTGTCCGACCCGATCATCCAGTCGATGTGGATGAAGCTCTTGTTGCCGCCGCGCTGGGCGATCTCGTCCTGGCTGAGCGAAGCGCCGTCGACGAAGCACTTCGAATAGCACTGGCCGAGCGCGATGTGGCAGGCGGCGTTCTCGTCGAACAGCGTGTTGAAGAACAACAGGCCGCTGGCCGAGATCGGCGAGGAATGCGGCACCAGCGCTACCTCGCCGAGGCGACGCGCGCCTTCGTCGGTGTCGAGCACTTTCGTCAGCACGTCCTCGCCCTTCGAGGCCTTGGCCTCGACGATGCGCCCGCCTTCGAAGCGCACCGAGATGTCGTCGATCAGCGTGCCCTGGTAGGACAGCGGCTTGGTCGAGGAGACATGGCCCTCGACGCGCCTCGCATGCGGCGTGGTGAAGACCTCCTCGGTCGGGATGTTGGGATTGCAGGTGATGCCGTTCTTGGCGGTCGAGGCGCCGCCCATCCATTCATGGCCATCCGCCAGTCCGACCGTCAGATCGGTGCCGGGTCCGGTAAAGTGCAGCGCATGGAAATTGTGGCCATTCAGCCATTCGGTGCGGCCGCGCAATGCCGCATTGTGCGCCGTCCAGTTGCCGATCGGGTCCTCCACATCCACACGCGAGGCGGCGAAAATGGCGTCGGCGAGTTTCGCCACCGCAACGTCGTCGGCATCGCCTGGGAAAACCTGCCTGGCCCAGGCCAGATCCGGATAGGCGACTATGTTCCAGTTGATGTCGAAGCCGGTGATTTTTTCCAGCGCCGGCTGGTAGGCCATCGAATTGGCCTTGTTGGCGCGCGCCACCTTCGCCGGGTCCTGCGCCGACAACAGCGAGGGATCCTCGCCGCGCACGGCAAGCCGCGCCGCATTGTTGGAGAAGGCTTTCGCCATGCCTTCGTAGAGCCAGCCGGCGGCGTGGTCGAAACCGGCGTCGGCGCCGAAGCGGTAGCGCGCCAGCGTCATCTCGTCATCGTTGAAGATCGGCGTCACCAGCCCGGCGCCGGCCTTGTAGGCGTGTTCGACGATCCGCCTGGTCAGCGGCAGCGCCGCGATCGACGAGGTCAGCACCAGATCCTGCCCGGGCTGCAATTGCAGCCCGACCTTGATGGCGACTTCCGCCAGCCTGTCGAGCTTCACCGGGTCGATCGTTGCGGAAACGCCGCGCGAATGTGTGGTCATGATCCTGCCTGTCGTCGTGGGATGTCTGATTGAACATAGACCGGTGCCGCGGTGCTTTCCACCGTGATCGCGCCGCCGGGATCGGCGGCCGCCGATCCGAACTGCGCCATCGTCGCCGCGATCTCTTCACGGATCCAGATCTTGAAGTCCCGCACCTTGCTGCTTTCGGCCTTGGTGGCGGACGTCACCAGCCAGTAGCCGAGCCCGCTCTGGGCGCGGATGCCGAACGGCGCCACCAGCCGCCCGTCGGCCAGCGCGTCGGCTGCCAGCAATTGCCATCCCAGCATCACGCCATGGCCGGCGATCGCCGATTCCAGGCACAGCATCGGGTCGGTGAAGCGCGCGCCTTTCAGGAAGGTGACGGGTTGAACGCCGGCGGCCACGAACCAGCTCTCCCAGTTGATCATCGCCCGTTCGTCGGTGATGGCGCAGGTCTGCGCGAGGTCTCCGATCGACTTCAGTTTTCGTGCGATGCCAGGCGCGCAGACCGGGAAGACTTCCTGCGCCAGAAGCAGCTCCGCCTTCCCGCCCGGCCATTTGCCGTCGCCAAGCCGGATGGCGATGTCGATGTCGGAATGATCGAGATTGGCCAGCCGCACCGAGGCGTCGATGCGCAACAGCACGTTGGGATGGCGGTCGAAATGCCGCGAAAGTCTGGGCAACAACCATTTCGAGGCAAAGGCCGGGGCTGCCGAAACCACCAATGTGCATTGCGTCGCCTCGTCGGCCAATGCCACGGCCTGCGCAAGCTCGCGAAAGCCAGCGCCAAGGCGGGCCGCGAACACGGCGCCGAATTCGGTCAGGATGAGACCGCTCGTCGTACGCTCGAACAGGGCCTGGCCGAGCTGCTTTTCGGTGCGGCTGATCTGCTGGCTGACGGCGCTGACGGAAACGTTGAGTTCGCTGGCGGCGGTCGCGAGCGAGCCGAGGCGGGCGACGGTTTCCACGGCGCGCAGGCCGTTGAGATGAACGCGGTTGAGCATGGCCATTTGAGATTTTCTAAACCCATCCGACCGAAATCTCAATTGAAAGACACGCCGAAACGGCGGACTTTATCGACGGGAGCCAGACCCGCGGAGCCAGAAATGCTGAGGATGCTGTCGTCGCTGAAGGTCCTGTTCGCCGCCGCTTCGTCACATGAAACGCGCTGCGACACCGATACGCTGAGTTGGCTGACCGACCCGCTCGCGCATCCCGCGCTTGACGCGATGTCGGAGCGGGAGCTCGGCGATGTCCCGTTCCGGCTGACGGCGCGCCGGACAATGCATGAGACCGTTTCGCTGAACGCCGGTTTCGGCGGGCGCTGCTGAACCGCGATCCGGTACTGGCCCAACATAAGGCGGATTGTTTCATCTGCCAGCACATTTATTGTGCACTGCAATGACATCGGCCCCATCGACAGCGCTTCGCTACGCCTTCGCCGGCATGATCGCCATGGCCGTCGCCATGGGCATCGGCCGCTTCGTCTACACGCCGATCCTGCCCGGCATGATGGAGGAACTGCATCTGTCGCCGGCCGATGCCGGCTGGATCGCCTCAGCCAACTATCTCGGCTACCTCGTCGGCGCGTTGGTCGCGGCGGGCAACTGGGCGCATGGACGCGAGCGTTCGCTGATGCTGGCCGCCCTCGGCGCCAACGCCGTGCTGGCCGTCCTGATGGGGCTGACCGACGCCATGGCCGCCTTTCTCGCCATCCGTTTTCTCGCCGGCCTGGCGAGCGCCTTCGTCATGGTGTTCATGGCCAGCATCGTTTTCAGCCACATCGCGGCCGCCGGGCGCGGCGACCTGCAGGCCTGGCATTTCGGCGGCGTCGGTCTCGGCATCGCGATATCGGCGGCGATGATGGCGGTGCTGGTCACCGAGCATGCCGGCTGGGCGCAGGGCTGGCTGTGGTCGGGTGCGATTTCGGCTTGCGGCTTCGTCGCCGTCGCACTGCTGGCAAATGAGGGTCCGCTTACCGATGGCGAAGCCCTCCGTGAACCGGCGCTGCCGAAAGACCGGTCGCTGATCAAGGTGATCGTCGCCTATGGGCTTTTCGGTTTCGGCTATGTGGTGACGGCGACCTTCCTCGTCGCCATCGTCCGCCAGGGCGGCGGCAGCCGTGTCTTCGAGGCGGTGGTGTGGATGGTTGCCGGCCTTGCCGGTTTCCCTTCGGTCTGGTTGTGGCAGAAGATAGCGGAGCGGATCGGGCTCTATGCCACCTATGCCTTGGGATGTTTCGTCGAAGTTGTCGGCGTGACCGCGAGCGTGGCCGCCGGCGGGCGCACGGGACCACTGCTTGGCGGCGTACTTCTCGGCGGCACCTTCATTGCCATCACGGCGCTTGGCCTGCAGGCGGCCCGACAGCAGGCGCCAGCGTCACCCCGGCGCATCTTTGCCCTGATGACCGCCTCCTTCGGTCTTGGCCAGATCATCGGCCCGATCGCGGCCGGGTTGCTGGCCCAGGCGTCGGGCGATTTCTTCCTCGCCTCCATCGTCGCCGCGGCCGTGCTGGTCGTCTCCGGCGTCGTCACATGGTCGGCCGCGCCAAAATCGCCATGATTTGTGGTCTTGCTCTGCACCCGGCGTCGGGCAGGGCATTTTCTTTCCTCCTAATGTGTGACCTTATGCCCGCCGAACCACCTGATTTGCACATAGATCGAGGAATTCGCCACAGTGTTCGTATCCTTCTTCCCGCAGCCGAAGCTCTTCTTCTCTTCGGCCGCCATCTGGAGCCTTGCGGCGATCCTGTTCTGGTTTTTCGGTGGCGAGCAATTGGGGAGCCTCATAGGCCTGCCGCCGGCAGCCGCGGGGGCGCCGCCCATCATCGGCATCGCCGTTCTCGTGTCGAAACCGTTCCTCTGGTTCTACATCTATTTCGCGCTCTGCGTGGCGATCTTCTACGCGTTCTGGAGCTGGTATTCGCCGCATCCATGGCAGCGCTGGTCGATCCTGATGACGGCGGTCATCCTGTTTTTCATCTATTTCAACGTGCAGGTCAGCGTCGCCGTCAATGCCTGGTATGGCCCGTTCTTTGACTATGTGCAGGGCTTGATGTCGGGGACCGGAAAGTCGACGAACGCGGAGTTCTACACCGGATTGGCCGACTTCTCCTGGCTGGCTCTGGTCGGCATGAACGTGCAGGTGGTCAATGCCTTCATCGTCAGCCATTGGATCTTCCGCTGGCGCACGGCGATGAACAATTACTTCATCGAGAACTGGGGCAGGCTGCGCCACATCGAGGGCGCCTCGCAGCGTATCCAGGAGGACACGATGCGGTTCTCGCAGATCATGGAGGATCTCGGCTCCAGCTTCGTCCAGTCGATCATGACGCTGATCGCCTTCCTGCCGGTCATGATCCAGTTGCAGGCGCATATCAGCGAGTTGCCGATCATCGGCGCGATCCCGCAGCCATTGGTGGTTGCCGCGCTCGCCTGGTGTCTGTTCGGCACGATCTCTGTCATGATCGCGGGCCTGAAACTCCCGGGGCTGCAGTTCCGCAACCAGCGCGTCGAAGCCGCCTACCGCAAGGAACTGGTCTATGGCGAGGACCATGCGGACAGGGCGCAACCCGCCACCACCGCCGAGCTGTTCGCCAACGTCCGGCACAATTATTTCCGGCTCTATTTCCACTACATCTATTTCAATGTCGTCCGGTACACCTACCTGCAGGCCGACAACATTTTCTCGCTGTTGATTCTCGGACCGTCGCTGGTTGCGCACAAGATTACGTTTGGCGCGTTGAACCAGATCTCGAACGCCTTCGGCAAGGTGACGGGTTCGCTGCAGTTCCTGCTCACCTCATGGTCGACCATCGTCGAATTGCAGTCGGTGCACAAACGCCTGCGCGCCTTCGAGGCGACGCTGCTGGGCGAGCCTCTGCCGGAAATCGACCAGCGCTATCTGGCAAGGCAGGGCGCGGAAGATCCGGCTTAGGAAGTCCACGTTTTCATGGGGTCCAGGTTGGCGGCTCAGCCGCCAACCGTCGCTTGCTTCTGGCTGCTGTCCCGCCGCGAAACATAATCGCGAAAACTGATGCATTCGACATCGGCCTTGACGCAGACCTCGCCGGCAAAGCGTTCCAGCGCGTTCCAGTAGGCGCCGTCATTCATCAGCGTGAAGTGGAAGCCGAGTTCCAGCGGAACGCGCTTGCCCTGATATTGCGCGTCGAAGGCGGCGCGGAACGCCTGGTAGGTCCGGTCGGCGAACTCGCCGGCCTTGCTCGGCCGCTCGAAGCCGCCGGAATGGCGGACATAGAGATTGTAATCCATGGCGATCACCGGCCGCGATTTCGGCCCTTCCGGAATCTGCGGCAGGGAGAATCTGGTGATGCCGTCGACGGTCTGCGGCAGGGCAGGACCCTTTGAGACGCCGCTGGCGTCGAACTGGTAGCCGGCCGCCGGCAGCGCCTCGTAAAGCGCCTTGCCTGTCGACAGATACGGCGCCCGGAAACCGACCACCGCATGCCGCGCGAAATCGCGCCAGCCTTCGGGTTCGGGCGCAATGCCGTTGATGGCGTAGGCGTTTTCGAGAATGTGCTCGAAGGAGCCGAACTCTTTCAGCCAGTCGGCCTTGCTCCAGCCCTTGCCGTCGAAATGACCGCAGGCATGGCTGGCGATGTCGTGGCCTTCGGATGCGGCAAGCCCGATCTGCTCGAGCCGGTCCGCCACCTCCTGTCTGGATGCGGCAAAGCCGATGTTGGATTTGCCCGCTGTCTTGCCAGGTGCGGTGTATTGGCCGCGTGTCTCGGGCGACAGCAGGAAGACACAGGACAGAAAATAGGTGAAATGCGCCCCGGTGCGCTGGGCCAGCGCTCGGCTGCGCTTCCACTGCGGGATGTCGCGCGCGCTGTCGAAGGAGATGATGACGACCTGTTTCGGCCTTGCCGGTGCTGGTGGCGCGGGCGGATCGGCCAGGGCCGCGCCGGCGGTGGCGAGCGAGGCAAGCGAGAACGCGACAACGCGGGACAAACAAGGCATCGGCAAATTTACAGGCTCCGGGTGGTGAGCAAGCCGGCTATCGCGCAAATGTGGCACGGGTGCGATTGGGGTTTTCGTGGGTTTGTCCAGGGGGACAAGCATCCGTTTGCCCCAGGAACAAACTTCCGTTTGCCCCGGGGACAAACATCCGTTTGCCCCAGGAATAGCCGATTTTCCGGTTGAACCCCTTCCATGCCGACAAAATTTCGCTAAAACGCGGGCTCATGAACCGCCCCGGCCCGGGGCAGGAATGGTTTTGATTGATGTCCGACGACAGTTTTATCCGCGAAGTCAATGACGAGATCCGCCGCGAGCAGGCGCAGAAGCTGTGGGACCGTTTCGGCCCGGCCTTGATTGTCATCGCAGCCCTGGTGGTGCTCGGCACCGCCGCCTTCGTCGGCTATCGCTATTGGGACGAGACGCGCGCCAACCGCTCCGGCGATGCCTTCTCCCAGGCGCTGAAGCTTGCCAATGACGGCAAGAACGATGAAGCGCTGGCCGCGCTCGATCAGCTGGAAAAGGATGGCTACGGCGCCTATCCGCTGCTCGCCCGCATGCGCGCCGCGACGGTGAAGGCCAACAAGGGGGACGTCGATGCCGCCGTCAAGGATTTCGACGATGTCGCCGCCGACACCGCCATTCCCCAGGGCCTGCGCGACATGGCGCGGCTGAGGGCGGGGCTGCTGCTCGTCGATCACGGCTCCTTCGCCGACGTGTCGAGCCGCGTCGAGGCGCTGACCTCGGACACCAACACGCTGCGCCACACCGCGCGCGAGGCGCTCGGCCTTGCCGCCTGGAAGGAAGGCAAGACCCAGGACGCGCTGAAGCTGTTCGACCAGATCGCTTCCGATGATGGCGCGCCGCGCAACACGCGCGAGCGGGCGACCTTGATGTCCGAACTGATCCGCGGGTCGGGCAGTGCGTCGTGACCCCTTACCCAAAGCGCGCAGCGGTTTGGGACCACGACATGCACGGAAGATGTAGGGTGGGATGACCTTCAAAGTCGCCATCATCGGCAGACCTAACGTCGGCAAATCGACCCTTTTCAATCGGCTGGTGGGAAGGAAGCTGGCGCTTGTCGACGACACGCCGGGCGTCACCCGCGATCGTCGCGTCCATGCCGCCAAGCTTTACGATCTGCATTTCGATGTCATCGATACCGCCGGCTTCGAGGATGCCGGCGCTTCGACCCTTCCGGGCCGCATGCGCGCGCAGACCGAAATCGCCATCCGCGAGGCGGACCTGATCTTCTTCACCATCGACGCCAAATCCGGCCTGCTGCCGGACGACAGGACCTTTGCCGAAATCGTCCGCAAATCCGGCAAGCCGGTCGTTCTGGTCGCCAACAAGGCCGAGGCGAAGGGCGCGCAGGGCGGCATGCTGGAAGCCTGGGAACTTGGCCTTGGCGAGCCGATCCCGGTTTCGGCCGAGCACGGCCAGGGCATGCCCGATTTGCGCGACGCGGTGATCGCGGCACTTGGCGAGGAGCGCGCCTTCGGTGAAGACGAAGACGGCGAAGGCGAAGAGACCGCGGGCGAGGTGCTGATCGGCGAGGACATCGCCGATCCGGACGCCGAGCCCACCTATGACGACACCAAGCCGATGCGCATCGCCGTCGTTGGCCGGCCGAACGCCGGCAAGTCGACGCTGATCAATGCGCTGATCGGCGAGGAGCGGCTGCTGACCGGACCGGAAGCCGGCATCACCCGCGATTCCATCTCCGTCGACTGGGACTGGCGCGGCCGCCGCATAAAACTGTTCGATACGGCCGGCATGCGCCGCAAGGCCAGGATCCACGAAAAGCTGGAAGTGATGTCGGTGCAGGATGGTTTGCGCGCCATCCGCTTCGCCGAGATCGTCATTATCGTGCTCGACGCCACCATTCCCTTCGAGAAGCAGGATCTGCAGATTGCCGATCTGATCATCCGCGAGGGCCGGGCGCCGGTGATCGCCTTCAACAAATGGGACCTGATCGACAATCCGCAGGAACTGCTTGCGGAATTGCGCGAGAAGACCGAGCGGCTGCTGCCGCAGGTGCGCGGCATCCAGGCCGTGCCTGTCTCGGCGGAGACCGGACGCGGGCTCGACAAGCTGATGGATGCCGTGCTGAAGACGCACAAGGTGTGGAACAGCCGCGTCTCGACCGGCAAGCTCAACCGCTGGCTCGAGGCCATCCTGACACATCACCCGCCGCCCGCTGTCGCCGGGCGCCGGCTGAAGGTCAAATACGTCACCCAGGCCAAGACCCGGCCGCCGGGCTTCGTGGTCCAGTGCTCGCGACCGGATGCGATGCCGCAATCCTATGTCCGCTATCTCTCCAACAGCCTGCGCGAGGCCTTCGACATGCCGGGCGTGCCGATCCGCATTGCACTGAGGACTTCCGATAATCCGTTCGCGGGCCGCGCCAAGAAGCGCTGACCTGTTGCTTGTCGCAACGCCGGCTGACGAAATCGAAGGGCGTCGGCTAAGAGACTAAGCGACTTTCAGTAGGTTCTCTTTTGTCTCGGCGCCCTCCGGCAACGCCTCGAACGCCGATTGCAACAGGATGTCGGCCAGCCGCGCCGCGACCGGGTCGAGCTCGGCATCCTTCTGGTGCAGGTGCAGGGCCATCCTTGGCAGTGGCGGCAGCCCGAGTACTCCGGGCGCCAGCGCCCTGACAGTGGCAGGCAGGCCGATATCGGTGCGGATCGTCAGTCCAAGGCCAGCGGTAACCGCCGCCCATATGCCGCCAAGACTGGGGCTGGAGAATGCCATGCGCCATGGCCGCCCGGCGCGATCCAGAGTCTCGGTCGCCACGGTGCGCAAAAGGCACGGCGCCTCGAACACCACCAGCGGCAGCGCCTCGCCGTTATGGGGGCCTGCCTCCATTGGTTTGGCCGGGCCGATCCAGCGCGCCTGCACGTCGGCGACATGCCGGCTGTATGGCAACGTCGTGCCGTCATGCCAGGCGAGCGCGATGTCGAGGTTGCCGGAGAGGACACGCTCGGCCAGTTCGTGGCTGCGTCCGATCCGTGCCTCGATCTTGACCTTGGGATGGGCGCGGGCGAAGCGCCCGAGCACTTCGGGCAACACGGCCTCGCCGAAATCCTCCTGCAGGCCGAGCCGCACCCAGCCTTCCAGTTCGACGTCATGGATGGCCGCCGCCGCCTCGTCATTCAGGTCGAGCAGCCGGCGCGCATAGCCGAGCATGGTCTCGCCGGCCTCCGTCAGCGCCAGGCCGCGCCCCGCCTTGCGGAAGATCGGCGTATCGGCCTGCTCCTCCAGTTTCTTCAGCTGTGCGCTGACTGCGGAGGTTGAACGGCCAAGCCGTTCGGCGGCCTTGGCGAAACTTCCCAGTTCCATGCCGGTGACGAAAGTCCTGAGAACGTCGAGATCGAATGTAACGCGTCGCATGATCGTCCTTGTTTTCAGGATTATTGATCAAAAACTTCCTGATTTTATGGATGAAGCTATGGCGCTACACCGATCCCCGTCAAGGCCGATCGACCACACAGTCACGGGAATGAAATCATGTCCACCGCCGTCACGCGAAACGATTGCCAGCCGTTCGGGCCAGGCATAGCCGACGCGACCGGCCGGACCTTCAGCCCTGGCCATCGCTGGAAGGTCCTGGGCATCGGCGTCGCCGCGAATGCCGGTTTTTCGGCCACGTTCTCGGGCATACCGGCCACGGCGGTCGTGCTTCGCCAGGGTTATCATTTAAGCAATGCCGAACTCGGCCTGGCGCTCGGCCTGCTTGGGCTGGGGGTCGCGCTCAGCGAATTGCCGTGGGGTTTGCTCACCGACCGCTGGGGGGATCGCCGCGTGCTTCTGATCGGGCTCGGTGCGACGGCGGCCTGGCTTCTGGCAATGGCGATGCTGGTCGTGCCGACACCATCGGGCATTCCCGATGTCACAGTGCTGGCGGCAAGCCTGCTTGTCACGGGACTGCTCGGCGGCAGTGTCAACGGCTCGAGCGGCCGCGCCATCATGGCCTGGTTCCGCGAGAACGAGCGCGGCTTTGCCATGAGCATCAGGCAGACGGCGGTGCCGCTTGGCGGCGGCCTCGGTGCGCTCGTCCTGCCGTCGCTTGCCCTGGCTTTCGGGTTCGCCGCGGTGTTCGGGTTGCTGGCGGCGGCATCCGCCATTTCCGCCCTGTTTGCCTGGCGTTGGCTGCACGAACCGCCAACGGCGGGTGAGGGGCACGTCGCATCATCTGGGGTGACCGGACCGGCGCCGTTGCGCAACATCGAGGTCTGGCGCATTTCGACTGCCATCGGCTTGCTTTGCTTTCCGCAGGTCGCGGTCCTCACTTTCGCGTCGGTGTTCCTGCACGACTTCGCCGGGCTTGGCACGGCGGCGATCAGCGCCAGCCTCGCCGCTGTACAGGTCGGCGCCATGGTCATGCGCGTATGGAGCGGCCGCTTCACCGACCGCCATGGCAATCGCCGTCGGTTTCTGCGCTTGTGCAGTGCGCTCAGCGCGCTGGCCTTCGTGGTGCTCTGGGTGCTGGTCCTGGCCATTCCGGCGCTGCCTGCCAGCCAATCCTACCTGATCGCCGTCCTTCCCCTGGTGCTTGTCGTTGCCGGCATCTCTGTCTCCGCCTGGCACGGCGTTGCCTATACCGAGCTTGCCACGCTGGCCGGTGTTGGCCATGTCGGAACGGCACTCAGCCTTGCCAACACCTTCGTGTTCGTCGGCTTCTTCCTCGTGCCGGTGGCCATTCCAGGGCTGCTGCACCTCTCGTCATGGCCTGGCGTCTGGCTGTCGGCAGCCGCCTGCGCGCTTGTCGCGTGGCCCATCTTCCTGCGGCCGGCCTGAGCGTTCCCGCCGCAAAACCGCCCGACTTCGAAGCCACGACCTCCAGCCGACCGGGAAAACCCGACCGATCCCGTTAACGTCCCATCAAGGTTAATGCATCATTTTGCTCTCCAGTGGGGTCAGTAGCGTTCCTGGAGAGAGTTCCGTGCATCGACGTGTGTTGAAGCGGCTGGTCGCCGCCGCCGGTGAGAAACGCAGCCTTGTGTCTCCGCTCATCATTGGCCTCGGCATCTGGATCGGCTTTCCGACCGTCGCCGCCTACCAAGACATGACCAGCCTCGTCTCCGGCCTCGAATCGCCTACCGCGCGCTGGAACTCCTATGTCGAGAAATCCATAGCCGGTTCGGTCCACGCGGCCGAGATGCCGTTTGTCGATTCCGACGTCACCGGTTCGATCTCGGGGTCCGGCGTGCGTCTTCCCGGCATCGGCTCCGTCTCGTTCCGCGGCAAGGGCGGCAAGGTCAGCGGGTCGCCCGACGAGGATCGCGTCATGCGCGCCGACAAGAAGGGCCGCATCGTCCAGGTCTCGCCGGTGGCGCCGCCGAAGAACTTCAATGCCGGCTCGATCTTCCAGCGGACCTCCTCGCTGATGCGGCCGAGCATGGACGGCGACCTTAAAATGGCCTTCGCCAAGCCCCAGATCAAAGGCAAGGAAATCCAGATCGCCGCGGCATTCCACGCGCGTGAGGACAAGAAGCCGGATCCCGGCGTGCCGGCCATGCTTGCCGCCCTCGTCAACAACGACCATCCCGATGTGCTGGCGACCGCCTATGCGCAATCCGAGCCGGACTATGCCAAGGCCTCACCCTTCGAAGTCCTGCTCCAGGACGAAGAGCCCAACAACGGCCGCTTCATTCCGCCGATGGCCAAGGGCGACCATTCGTGGATACAAAACCCGCTGCCGGCAACCGTCTTCTCCCAGCCGGAGCAGAAATGCCTAGCCAACGGCATCTATTTCGAGGCGCGCGGCGAAACCGTGCGCGGCCAGGCCGCCGTCGCCCAGGTGATCCTCAACCGGGTCCGCAATCCCGCCTATCCCAATTCGATCTGCGGCGTCGTCTACCAGAACGACAGCTGGTTCAACCGCTGCCAGTTCTCGTTCGCCTGTGACGGCAGGAAAAAGCGCATCGACAATCCTGTCGCCTACAAGACCGCGCAGGACATCGGTATGGCCGTCACCGCCGGCAAGATCTTCATTCCGGAGGTCGGCTCGTCGACCCATTACTATGCCCAATATGTCCATCCCGGCTGGGCGCGCACGATGCAGAAGATGACCAAGATCGGCTTGCATATCTTCTACCGGACCTACGGCGGCGGCTGGAGCTGAGCGGCCCGTCTACCGCCGCTGTTTTCGACCGGTCGCACAGTCGATCGGAGAGCCATTGCCGGGGGGATTCGCGCGACGTATTCCCCTGATCGCGGCGGGCACGATGTCGCACCTTTCTAATGTATTGATTTCATTGCCTAAAATACACAAGGCGGAACTTCCGCCCGTGGCTTGACGGGCGCAAACCCTCTAACTATGTTGCCGGCGACTTTAGAAGCGGACGGACGGTGACGGTCTGCCCGGGCAGGGGGGTTGCGATGGCCGAGAAAAACAGGCCAGACGGAACCGGAGAAACCGGCCGCGGCAAGCAGCATGACGCCGAAATCCGCGACGACGATCTTGAGCGACGTCGGCGTGAACTTGGAGCATCGCTTGCGACAAGGCTGCCGAACCGGCTCGAGGGGAAAGACGACGCGAAACCAGTGACCGGATACGGTCAGGCACTCAAACTGTCCAGCGAGTTCATCGCCGGGGTGGTGGTCGGTGCCGCCATCGGCTGGATCATCGACCGTCTGGCGGGAACATCGCCATGGGGTCTGATCGTTTTCCTGCTGCTTGGTTTTGGCGCCGGCGTGCTCAATGTCATGCGTTCGGCAGGCGTTGTGGCGGAATTCGGACAAGGCGCGAAGCCGCGCCGTGACCGGGACGACAGCAAATGACCGCCCTTCTGGCGGCCTGTGAAAATAGCCGCCTTCCATGCGGCAATGACAATTTGGCCGTGCGCGGCATAGACGGGGTTTGAACGTGGCAGCTGACAAGGTCGATCCGATCCACCAGTTCCATATCAACAAGCTAATACCGATCGAGATCGGCGGCTATGACCTGTCTTTCACCAATTCCGCCCTATTCATGGTCGCCACCGTGGTTGTCGCAGCCGCGTTCCTGTTCCTGACGACCTCGAGCCGCAGCCTGGTCCCCGGCCGGCTGCAGTCGGTCTCTGAAATGGCCTATGAATTCGTCGGCAACATGCTGCGCGACGCCGCCGGCACGCAGGGCATGAAATTCTTCCCCTTCGTCTTCTCGCTGTTCATGTTCGTGCTGGTCGCCAATCTGCTCGGCCTGTTCCCCTATTTCTTCACCGTCACCAGCCACATCATCGTCACCTTCGGCCTTGCCGCCCTGGTGATCGGAACCGTAGTGGTCTACGGCTTCATGAAGCATGGTTTCGGCTTCCTGAAGCTGTTCGTGCCGCATGGCGTGCCGGTGTTCCTGCTGCCGCTGGTGGTGCTGATCGAAGTCATTTCCTTCGTGTCGCGCCCGGTCAGCCTCTCGGTTCGTCTGTTCGCCAACATGCTCGCTGGCCACATCACGCTCAAGGTGTTCTCCGGCTTCGTCGTCAGCCTCTCCGCGCTGGGCGCGGTCGGCGTGGCGGGTTCGATCCTGCCGCTGGCCATGGCGGTGGCGCTGACGGCGCTTGAATTGCTGGTCGCCTTCCTGCAGGCCTATGTCTTTGCCGTGCTGACCTGCATGTATCTCAACGACGCCCTGCATCCCGGGCATTGAGGCAAGAGTTTCGGCCCCAAGAGTTTCGGCCAATTGGCGCCGGATGGAATAACAACGGAATTTCAGATCCAAAGGAGTTGAACAAATGGACGCAGAAGCAGCAAAGTACATCGGCGCCGGCATTGCTTGCCTGGGCATGGGTGGCGCGGGCATTGGCCTGGGCAACATCTTCGGCAGCTACCTCTCGGGCGCGCTGCGCAACCCGTCGGCTGCTGACGGCCAGTTCGGCCGCCTGATCTTCGGCTTCGCCGTGACCGAAGCTCTGGGCATCTTCTCGCTTCTCATCGCGCTGCTGGCCCTGTTCGGCTGAGCATTGAGAAGATTGGACAGGCCGGCCGCGCGAGCGGCGGGCCTGATATCTGGGGATAGTCCATGTTCGTGACATCTGCCTTCGCGCAAGAGTCCGCGCCATCAGCCGACACCAGCCACGCTGCGACCGGAGGCGACACGCATTCCGGCACCGGCGTGCCTGCGGAAGCGCACGGCACGTTTCCGCCATTCAATCCGGAGACGTTCCCGTCGCAGCTTCTGTGGCTGGCGATCACGTTCGGGCTGTTCTACCTCTTCCTGAAGCGGGTGGTGATGCCGCGCGTGGGCGGCATCATCGATGTCCGCAACGATCGCATCAGCCAGGATCTCGACCAGGCAGCCAAGTTGAAGGGCGAGGCCGACGCCGCCGTTGCCGCTTACGAGCAGGAACTGGCGGAAGCCAAGAAAAACGCCAATGCGATCGGCCAGCAGGCCAACGACGCGGCCAAGGCGGAAGCCGAGACCGTGCGCAAGAAGATCGAGGCCGCACTCGACGAGAAGCTGGGCGAGGCCGAGGCACGCATTGCTTCCATCAAGGCCAACGCCATGAAGGAAGTCGGCAGCATCGCCGAGGACACCGCTTCGGCGATCGTCGAGGCACTGGTCGGCGGCAAGGCCAGCAAGGCCGAGATCGCGGCCGCGGTCAAATCCGTGGCCGGGTGAGGAGCGCATCATGGACGCTACATCTCTCGCAACGCTCTGGGCCACGGTTGCCCTGATCATCTTCCTGGCCATCGCCATCTACATCAAGGTGCCCGGCATGATCGCCAAGGCGCTCGACGCCCGCGCCGCCAGGATCAGCAATGAGCTCGACGAGGCCCGCAAGCTGCGCGACGAAGCCCAGCAACTGCTTGGCCAGTACAAGAAGAAGCGCAAGGAAGCCGAGCAGGAGGCCGCCGACATTGTCGCGGCAGCCAAGCGCGAGGCTGAAATGCTGGCCGCCGAGGCGCACAAGAAGACCGAGGACTATGTCGCCAGGCGCACCGCGCTTGCCGAACAGAAGATCGGCCAGGCCGAGCGCGAAGCGATCGGCGAAGTGCGCGCCAGCGCCGTCGATATCGCTGTCGAGGCCGCCCGCGCGCTGCTCGCTGCCAAGGTTGACGCCAAGGCCGGAGCCGACCTGTTCAAGTCCGCGCTGCAGGATGTGAAGGCCAAGCTCAACTGAGCTGAGGGTATGAAGCAAATCAAAAGCCGCCCGGGAAACCTGGCGGCTTTTTTGTTTTGTGCCGTATGAATTCGTCATCCTAGGGCGAAGTAAGGAGCGAAGCGACGCGCGCAGACCTTAGGATCCAGGCCGGGACTTACGAGCGTCGCAACGGTGGCCGTCGCCTCACTCCAGCCCGGCAAAACTCCCTTCTTCCGCCACCTCGACGCCACCCAGCCTGAACGGCGCGAACGAGACGCGGTGCAGCCGTGCCACGGGGCCATGCGCCTCGATCGCCGTGCGGTGCCGGGCCGTGGCGTAGCCCATATGGACTTCGAAACCATAGCGGTCGTGGTGGCTGCCGCAGCCGCACATCATGCGGTCTCGCATGACTTTGGCGACGATCGAGGCGGCGGCGATCGACTGCGAGCGCTGGTCGCCCTTGATCAGCGCCCGGCCGTCGCACGGCAATCCCGGCGGCACGTCGCGACCGTCGGCAAGCGCGAGCTTCGGTTGAACCGACAGTCCGACCACAGCCCGGCGCATCGCTTCCAGGCTGGCCTTCAGAATGTTGCTGCCGTCTATGCCCTCGGCGCTGATCGAGGCCATGGAAACAGCCTGCGCCGAGCCGAGAATGCGCAGGAACAGCGCTTCGCGCTGCAAATGGCTAAGCCGCTTGGAATCGTCGAGCCCTTCGGGAATGTTGGCCGGATCGAGCACCACTGCCGCCGCCACCACCGGCCCGGCCAACGGGCCCCGGCCGGCTTCGTCCATCCCCGCGACCGGCCACAGGCCATCGGCCATCGCCTTCGTCTCGAAGGAGAAATCGGGTTTCTCGACGATTTCGAAGAGAAGCGGAGAATCGGAACGCGCGCGAGCCATGTTGCGGCGAGGTTCGCATCGGCTCCGATTCTCCGCAAGTCCCTCCGGGTCGGGTGGGGCGCCGGACCGGGAGGGCACCGTCTGCAGGCCGGGGCAGGCCGGACGGGATTTTTTCGCCACGGCGGCAATCAAACGGCCGCGGCGGTCTGATCGTTCAAAGCAGCATCAACTGCTCCTGGTCCTTGCCGGCCGCGACGAACTGGTCGGTCCGCAGCGTGCGCCGTTCGGCATTGAGGCCGAGCCGCTTGGCGGTGATCTCGAAGCGCCGGCCGATCTGCCAGGCATAGGGTCCGGCGCCCTTCATGCGCTTGCCCCACTCCGAATCGTAGTCCTTGCCGTCGCGCATCGAACGGATCAGCGACATGACGTGGCGATAGCGATCGGGATAGTGGCGCAGCAGCCAGTCCTTGAAGATCGGGCTGACCTCCAGCGGCAGGCGCAGCACGACATAGCCAGCCTCGCGCGCTCCGGCATGGTATGCCGAGTCGAGGATGCGTTCCATCTCCTGGTCGGTCAGGCCCGGAATGATCGGCGCCACCATCACCGAAGCCGGGATGCCGGCATCCGAAAGCTGCCTGATCGCCTCCAGCCGCTTGGTCGGCGTCGATGCGCGAGGCTCCATCGTCCTCGCCAGCATGCGGTCGAGCGTCGTCACCGACAGCGCCACCTTGGCCAACCCGCGCTCGGCCATGCGCGACAGAATGTCGATGTCGCGCACCACCAAGGCCGATTTGGTGACGATGCCGACCGGATGGCCGCGTGCCTCGAGCACTTCGAGGATCTCGCGCATGATCCGGTACTGCTTCTCGATCGGCTGGTAGGGATCGGTGTTGGTGCCGATGGCGATGGTACGCGGCTGGTAACCGTCCTTCGACAATTCCTTGTCGAGCAGGCGGGCCGCGTCCGGCTTGGCGAACAGCTTGGATTCGAAATCCAGGCCCGGCGACAGGCCCATGAACGAATGCGTCGGCCGCGCGAAGCAATAGACGCAACCGTGCTCGCAGCCGCGATAGGGGTTGATCGACCGGTCGAAGGAGATGTCGGGCGATTCGTTGCGGGTGATGATGGTGCGCGGCTTCTCGACTTGCACCTCGGTCTTGAACGGGGGCAGTTCCTCCAGCGAACTCCAGCCATCGTCGAAGACATGCCGGCTGACAGGTTCGAACCGGCCGGACGGATTGATGCCCGCCGACCGGCCGCGGTTGCGGTCCGGACGGACCCGCATCCCGCTCTGCTCGATCATCGCATTGGCCATCTCGGCTCGTCCTGCTCCGAAGGCTGCAATGTCGGCGCGCATGATCGGTTCCATCTTCGCCCGCTCCCAGGGACTGTCCGTGTTCTGTCGAATCGCTCTGCTCATGAAATTATTCCTATTTTACCGATGAGAACAAAGCAAGAACTTTCTATGGTGCGCCGCAAAAACTGGCGCCGGCCAACCCTTTCCGCTATTCGGCTAGTCATGCTCAGTGTTCTCATCGAAACGCACAATGACGAGGAGGGCCTCGCCCGCACGCTGGCGACGCTGATCGGCGGCGCGGTCGAGGGCGTGGTGCGCGAGGTCGTGATCTGCGACACCGGCTCCACCGACCACACGCATCGTGTGGCCGAGCATGCCGGCTGCCACTATGTGGGGAGCGGCGGCATCGCCGCCGGCATTCGCCAGGCCAAGGGTGACTGGCTGCTGTTTCTCGAACCGGGTGCGAGGCTGGTGGAGGGTTGGATCGACGCGGTTGTCGCCCATACGGCCAGGCAGACAATGGCCGCCCGGTTCTCGCGAGCGCGGGGCAGCCGTCCGCCGTTCCTGGCCCGGGTCTTTTCGGCAAACCGTGCGCTCGCCGACGGACTGGTGATCAGCAGACGGCAGGCGGCATCCCTGTCCAAGAATGCCGGCAGCGCCGAGGCGTTGGCACGCGGTCTGGCGACAAAGAAGCTCGACGCCGAGATCTGGGCGGCGCCGCCGAGGCAAAGGTGATTTTTGCGACTGCTCTTTGGCAGGCGCGGACTTCGATTTGCGATGGATCCGGTTCGGTCGAAAATCGCAGGCGTATATTGCCGCAATGGCACCCGCGGTGTGCATGGTCCCAGTTTGCACGGCCATATCTGCCTTCTCGTGAACGCTAGGGATTGCCCACGAAAATACTGTCTCCGGCATCCGGTTTGGAATGGCCGTTCGAAAGCGCCGGCGCTGTTCTGCCTGGCGAACACGGCGTGAAGCCGGCACTTTGCCTAGGCTTTTTAAGGGGCAGATTTCCCCCGCCGCAGATGCTCGTCCAGGCGCGGCATGATCTCGACGAAGTTGCAGGGCATGTGCCGGTAGTCGAGCTGTGCCTTCAAGATGCCGTCCCAGGCGTCCTTGCAGGCGCCGGGCGAGCCCGGCAGCACGAAGACGAAGGTGGCGTTGACGACGCCGCCGGTCGCGCGGCTCTGGATCGTCGAGGTGCCTATCTTGTCGTAGGAGATGCGGTGGAACACTTCCGAGAAGCCATCCATGCGCTTTTCGAAGATCGGCTCCAGCGCCTCGGGCGTCACATCGCGGCCGGTGAAACCGGTGCCGCCGGTGGTGATCACGACGTCGACGGCCTTGTCCCGCGACCACGCCAGCACGGTGTCGCGGATCTTTTCGCGATCGTCGGTGACGATGTCGCGGGCAGCCAGGATGTGACCCGCCTCGGTGATGCGATCGGCCAGCGTCTGGCCGGATTTGTCGTCGGCGAGGCTGCGTGTATCGGAAACCGTCAGCACCGCGATGCGCACCGGAACGAAGGCACGGTTCTCGTCAATCCTGGCCATCTCACTCGGCCTCCGAGGCCATGCTGCGCGTTGCGGCGACGAACCAGTCGGGCTGGCGGGCGCGGATTTCGGCGGCCGCGCGCTTGGCGACATTGCCGGTCTCGAACAGTCCGAAGCATGTCGCGCCCGATCCCGACATCCGCGAAAATCCCGATCCGGCCTTATCGAGCCAGGAAAGCGCCCTGCCTATGGCTGGCTGCATCGCAACAGCCGCCGGTTCGAGGTCGTTGCGGGTCACCTCCAGCCAGTTGCGCAGGCTGTGAAAATCGACGCCGCGCGGCAGCGGCGGCAGGGGCTCATTGTCGCGATGGGAAAGGGCCGCGAAGATTTCCGCCGTCGACACCGGCGTTCCCGGATTGACCAGCACCAGTCCCAGCGCCGAAAAATCCGGCACCACCGAGAGCTCCTCACCAATGCCGCGCGCCACCAGCGGCTTTGCCGCCAGGCACATCGGCACGTCGGCGCCGAGCGACAGACCGATCCGCGCCAGCTCGGCGCTATCGATGTCCAGCCCCCAGCTCTCCGCCAGCCCGCGCAGCACGGCCGCCGCGTCGCTCGACCCTCCGCCCACGCCGGACGCGACCGGAAGGTTCTTTTCGAGCCTGATGGTCACGGGCGGCGTGCTGCGAATGCCGGCGGCCTGCCGCAACGCGTCGCGCGCCTTCAGCACCAGATTGCCGCCGTCGAGCGGGACGTCCGGCGCGTAACGGCCGGACACTGCAAAATCGTCGGCGTCGGCCGGCGCGATCTCGATCCTGTCGCCAAAGCGCGTGAACACAGCCAGGCTTTCGATGAGGTGGTAGCCATCGGGGCGCCTGCCGGTGACGTGCAGGGCAAGGTTTATCTTGGCGGGTGCTGCCCACGTCCGGACAACCGGTCCGGAGTCCACGGTCTCGATTGCGAGTGAAATGAGCGTCAGTCCTTGGCCAGCCGGTATTCGCCGGTCTTCGGATCCTTGACCAGCGTTCCCATCGTGCCGTTCGCCGCCTGTTTTTCGGTCCGCCGCACCTTGGCCGTCACGCGCTCGGCCTCGCGCAGGAAGGTGCGGTAACCGAAATACGCGGCGACGCCGACGACGGCGATGAAAATGAGCTGCGGCATGTCAAAACTCCTACCACGCAGGGCCGGTAAGGGCGGCCGGTCGGGTCTTTCGGGCAACCATGCTAGACGCTTTCATGGCTTTTTCAAAGGCCGAAGCGCGTCCACAATGCGCGCTCTTCCGCCGCATCGATGATTCCGCTGGCCGCGGCCGCGGCGATGTCGGGCGCTGAAAAGCCCTTGTTCGAGCCGAACAGGCCGAAGCGGCTGAACAAACCGCGCGGCGCCGAGACCAGCCTGAGCTGGGTCTTCGGCCCGAAGCGGGTCTTCAACACCGTGCGCATGTCGCCGAGCGCATCGACAAGGCCAAGTTCCAACCCTCGCTTGCCGGTCCAGAACAGGCCGGTGAACAGGTCCGGGTCGTCCGCCAGCTTCGTGCCGCGCCGCTCTTTAACCAGGTCGATGAAGGTCTCGTGCACTTCGAGCTGCAGCGCCTTCAGCCGCTCGACGTCTTCCTTTTTCTCGGGCTTGAACGGGTCGAGCACCGCCTTGTTCTGGCCGGCGGTATGGACACGGCGCTCGACGCCAATCTTCTTCATCAATTCGGGGAAGCCGAACGAGGCCGATACGACGCCGATCGAACCGACGATGGAGGAGGGGTCGGCGAAGATCTCGTCGCCGGCGACCGCGATCATGTAGCCGCCGGAAGCCGCGACGTCCTCGACGAAGACAAGCACCTTCTTGTTTTTCTCGACGGCGAGATCGCGGATGCGCTTGAAAATCAGCCGCGACTGCACAGGGGAGCCGCCAGGGGAATTGATCGAGATCGCGACCGCCGGCGCGTCGAAGGAGAACGCCTTTTCGATCAGTCCGGCGGTGGAGGCAATCGACAGGCTCGGCCGGAACTGGCCGCCGCCGGCCATGATGGTGCCGTGCAGCCGGATGACCGGAATGGTGACGACGGTGGAGCGCCAGGATTTCGGCAGCAGGCGGTTGAAAAGACGTTTCACGGTGGCGTGGTCTCCGGCAATGGTTGCAGGCATGTAGGGATTTCCCGGCCAACGGCAATGCGCGGGCCGCGAACGGCTCAGTCTCCGAACAGCGAGGCGAGCCCATTGGTGATCATTTCGCTGCGCTCGTCGGGGCCGTTGCCCGATTGCGCGTGAAGCATCAGGGGCGGACGAATGGCGAGCTTTCCCCGTGCGCCAAGGGCTGCCCGCACGACAATGCGGATTGCCGCCGCGTCCGGGCGAGGGTGCACGGCAAGCATCTCGGCTTCGCCGAAGCGGCCCGAAATGGCGTCGAGAATGGCGCCGAGCTGTTCGGGCCGCGCGATGACCGCAAGTCCGCCGCGCGGCCTGACAACCGCCGCCGCGCTGCGGATCCAGTTTTCGAACAGGCCGTCCTCCATGACATGGGCTTCTTTTCGCAGGCGCTCCGGGGTGGTGCGGTCGCGCGCGGCGTTGAAAGGCGGGTTCATGATGACGAAGTCGAAATCATTGTCGGCAAGGCCGGCGGCGGCCCGTGCCCGGCCCGACATGGTGACATCGGCGACAAGCACGGCCGCGCGATCGCTGAGATGCGCATTGCCGGGATGGGCAAGCGTGGCCGACGCGAAAGCGGCCATTTCGGGCGCGCGCTCGACCAGCACGGCCTGGGCACCCGGACAGCGCGACAGCACCGCCAGGCCGGCGGCCCCGGCGCCGGCCCCGAAATCGGCGAGCCGCCCGCTAAACGATGATGGCACCGATGCGGCCAGCATCATGGCGTCCATGCCGGCGCGATGGCCGCCATGCTTGGGCTGCACGAGCCAGAACCGGCCGCGATGGAAGGCATCGACCGTATGGGCCGGCGTATCCGTGGCGAGGGTGGCCGGCGCTGCGGACATTACTTCTGGCGGATCTCGTTGGCGATGCCGGCATCGGTCAGGATGCGGCGCGCGGCGTCTGCCTGATCGGCATCGACCATGACGCGCCGTGGCAGGATGCCCAGCGAGCCGTCGAGCACGCTCATATTCTGGTCGGCGACGAAGCAGCCGATGCCGGCATCGCGCATCAGCGATTCGACAAAGGAGATGATGACGGCGTCGTTGGTACGGATAAGCTCTATCATGGCGGGAAACTCGCAGGTTGCGGCGTGCATGTAAACGTGCGGCCGCATTCCGGCATTTCCCGAGGTTGACACGCTGTCACCGCCGCCGCGCCAATTCGCCACTTGCCGTGCCCGTGTCAGCCGCCCTAGAGTCCATGCCGGGACTAAGGGTGCCGTCGCACGCGTTATACCAAGACGGGAGTGATTGTCGTGGGTGTCGTTCTCAACATCGAAAACGGGAAGCGGGAACCCGCCTCCATCAAGGATCTGATCGATCTGACCGCGGCCGATATGGGGCGCGTCAACGAATTGATCCTGTCCAAGGCCGGCTCCGACGTCGAGATGATTCCCGAGGTTGCCAACCACCTGATCTCGTCCGGCGGCAAGCGGCTGAGACCAATGCTGACGCTCGCCGCGGCGCAGATGTTCGGCTATGCCGGCGAGGGCCACGTCAAGCTCGCCACTTCGGTCGAATTCATGCATACGGCCACCCTTCTGCACGACGACGTCGTCGACGAAAGCGGGATGCGGCGCGGCAAGAAGACCGCCCGCATGATCTGGGGCAACCAGGCGAGCGTCCTGGTCGGCGACTTCCTGCTCGGCCAGGCCTTCCGCATGATGGTCGATGTCGGCTCGCTTGAAGCGCTCGACATCCTGTCGAGCGCGGCCTCGATCATCGCCGAGGGCGAGGTCATGCAGCTCGCCGCCGCCAAGAACCTCGAAACCACCGAGGACGAGCATTTTGCCGTCATCAAGGCCAAAACCGCCGCGCTGTTTTCGGCCGCCGCCGAGGTTGGCCCGGTGATCGCACAGGCGACCCGCAACGACCGCGCCGCGCTGCGCTCCTATGGCATGAATCTCGGCCTTGCCTTCCAGCTCATCGACGATGCGCTGGACTATGGCGGCACCAGCAAGGATCTCGGCAAGAATGTCGGCGACGATTTTCGCGAGGGCAAGGTGACCTTGCCGGTCATCCTCGCCTATCGGCGCGGCAGCAAGGCCGAACGCACCTTCTGGAAGCGCGCCATCGAGGACAATGTCACCGACGATGCTGGGCTGGAAAAGGCGATCGGCCTGATGACCCGCCACGGCGCCATTGCCGATACGATCGGGCGCGCCCGCCATTTCGGCGAGATCGCCCGCGACGCGCTGGCGCCGCTGGAAGAAACGCCGCAGAAATCGGCGCTGATCGACGTCATCGACTTCTGCATCAGCCGGGTGAACTGAGCGCGGTCATACAGGATTGGTCTCCGGCCAGCGCTGGGGAGAATGGCGACGATTCTTGCCTTGCCGTCTCGACAAGCGGCCTTGCCGCAAATTATCTATAAATCATGGCAAAGGGCATGGACGACACCATCGCGGTGCGCATCGGCAAGGCGCTGGCGGACCGTATCATCTCCGGCGCGATCGAGCCTGGGGCGCGGCTGCGGCAGGACCATATCGCCGAGGAATTCAACACCAGCCATGTCCCCGTGCGCGAGGCGTTCCGCCGCCTCGAGGCGCAGGGGCTCGCCGTCAGCGAACCGCGTCGCGGCGTGCGCGTCGCGGCCTTCGATCTGGGCGAGGTCAAGGAGGTCGCCGAAATGCGGGCGGCCCTCGAAGTGCTGGCGCTGCGCCACGCCGCGCCGCACCTGACTTCGGCCATTCTCGACCAGGCCGAGGAGGCGACGAAGGCCGGCGACAAATCGCGCGACGTCAGGTCGTGGGAAGAAGCCAATCGCGCCTTTCACCGGCTGATCCTGACGCCTTGCGGCATGCCGCGTCTTCTCGCCACCATCGATGACCTGCACGCGGCAAGCGCCCGCTTTCTGTTCGCGGCATGGCGTTCGGAGTGGGAGACGCGCACCGATCAGGACCATCGGGCGATCCTCACCGCCTTGCGGCAGGGAAACACCGAATCGGCCGCGGCAACATTGGGACGGCATGTTCAATGGATTGGCCGAAAGCCGGTCAGGACAGCCTCCGGCGCCACGCGCGAAGCCTTCGCGATCGTGGGTTGAGCGGCCTTTTCCCGCGCACGGGCTTGCCATCAATCCAAAAATGTGGATTCGATAATAGATCGAAGTCAGAAATTATCTATAATTTCGATCGAACGAAGGGAAGCCTATGACCAGCCTCGCATTCTCGTCCGCCAGACCGTCCTTCAGCCCACTGCGCCTCCAGCAGCGATCGCTTGGCTGGCAGGCCGGCGCCGTCGTGCTCGGCACGCTGTTCCTGGCGCTGTCATCCTACATCGAGGTGCCGATGGTGCCGGTTCCGGTGACCATGCAGACCTTCGCCGTGACGCTGATCGGTGCGCTCTATGGCTGGCGGCTTGGCGCGGTGACGATCGCCGCCTGGCTGGTCGAAGGCGCTGTCGGCTTTCCGGTTCTGGCCGGCGGGGCCGCGGGCGCGTCGTATTTCGTCGGCCCGACCGGCGGCTATCTCTTCGCTTTCCCGGTTGTCGGCGTGCTTGTCGGCTGGCTGGCCGAACGCGGCTGGAATGGCAACCGGGTCGTGCTCGCCTTCATCGCCATGCTGCTTGGCAATCTCGCTTGCCTGGTGCTCGGAACGGCATGGCTCGCCGTCATGATTGGCGCCGAACAGGCCATCACCTTCGGCTTCGTGCCGTTCATCGTCGGCGGATTGCTCAAGTCGGCGCTGGGCGCGGCGACACTGACGGCGCTGCCGCGCGGCAAGATGAACTTGCTGAAGCCTTGACAGTCAGGCTGCGCGCCCATCATCTCCTTTGCCTGCTCACCTATGTGGGCAAGGGATACAGCCCCGCTTTCACCGCCAATTATGACGTGATCGCGGAGCGCCTGAGCCGGGGCGAGGACATTCTCCTCGTGTCCGGACCGGACGACATCTGCGCTCCGTTGCTTGGCGAGCCGGATCCGCACTGCCTGCGCGACAGCGCGGCCGGGCGGGACCGGCAGGCCAGGGATGACGTGGAAGCGCTGCTGGCTCGGCCGATCCGGGACGGCGCCCGCCTCGACCTCGACGCCGCGATCCTCATGCGGTTGCGGCAAGCGTTTTCAACCGGCCATGTGCGCGAGGCGTGCGCGGGCTGCGAATGGAGCCGGCTGTGCGGCGCGGTGGCAAGCGGCGGCTATCGCGATACGCGACTGCAACGGCCTGTTGACGGGCAAAGCCGTCCCATTTAGCCATGGTTTGTTAATCGGGTGACCCGATTGTGAATTTCGGGCGGATTGAAGCGCGACCCCAAAAAGGCCATGCTTTGCCCGGAATGATCGAGTCTGGGTCGATCCGCTGACGCGGAGATGGCGCCTGGCTGAAAGGGATACGATGCAGCAAGGACGTGCGCGCTGGCTGACAAGGCTGGCAATTGTGACGGGCATGGCGATTTCGGCTTTGCCGGCCTATGCCAAGCAATCCACCGAACCGGTCAAGATTTCGTCGTTCTCGGGCGCCTATCTGGCTGCCAGGATCGCCGAGGGCGACAACGACCTCGACAGCGCCATCGCCTATTACAAGCAAGCCCTGGCGTTCAACCCCGGTGACACGGCCCTGCAGCAGAGCCTGATGCTGTCGCTGATCGCTCAAGGCCGCTTCGATGAATCGCTGGTCTATGCAGACAAGCTCAAGGAGGTGCCCGATGTCGAGCGCTTCTCGCGCCTGGCGCTGGCTGTCGATTCCTTCCACAAGAAGGATTTCACCAAGGCGCAGTACTGGCTCAAGCTGTCGCTCGAATCCGATCTCGACCGGCTGATCTCCGGTGTTATGTCCGGCTGGGCCGAACAAGGTGCCGGCCAGGCCAGCGAAGCGATGGCTTCGATCGACAAGCTGCAGGGGCCGGACTGGTTCGGCCTGTTCAAGTCCTTCCACCGCGCCCTGATCGCCGATGCCTCCAACATGCCCGAGAAGGCCGAGGCGATCTACGCCGCGACGATGCAGGATACCGCCGCCGGCGGCGCGGCCCCTGAAACCTGGATGCGCAACGCGCAGGCCTATGCCTCGTTCCTGGCCCGCAAGGGCGACAAGGCCAAGGCGATGTCGGTGCTCGATCAGGCCGAGGCGTTCTCGCCTGGCAAGCTGGAAATCGTCGCCTTGCGCGACAGGATCGGCAAGGGCGACAAGATCGCGCCCTTCGTGTCCGGTCCGTCCGACGGGGCTTCCGAGATTTTGCTCGATCTCGCCACCGCGCTCAACCGTGGCGGCGGCGAGCCATTCGTGCGCCTCTATTTGCAATATGCCTTGGCCCTGAAGCCGGACAGCGACGCGGCCCTCGTGCAGCTTGCTGCCGTTGCCGAACAGCTGAAGGACGGCGAGGGCGCCATCGCGCTCTATCGGCGCATCCCCGACTCTTCGCCGCTGAAGGAGATTTCGGACCTGCAGCTCGGCCTCAACCTGGCCGATCTCGACCGCCATGACGAGGCGATCACGCATCTGAAAGCCTTCGTCGACGCCCATCCCAATGACATGCGCGCCTATCTGGCGCTCGGCGGCGTCTACTCCTCGAAGGATGATTTCCGCTCCGCCGCCAATCTCTACGACAAGGCCGTCGAGGTGCTGAAGACGCCGACCGCCGCCAACTGGAACATCTTCTACCAGCGCGGCATCGCCTATGAGCGGCTGAAGGAATGGCCGAAGGCCGAGCCGAATTTCCGCAAGGCGCTGGAGTTGCAGCCGGATCAGCCGCAGGTGCTGAACTATCTCGGCTATTCCTGGGTCGACATGAACACCAACCTCAAGGAAGGCCTTGAGATGATCCAGAAGGCCGTCGACCTCAGGCCGAGCGATGGCTACATCGTCGATTCCCTGGGCTGGGCCTATTTCCGCCTCGGCCGCTTCGATGACGCCGTGCGCGAGATGGAACGCGCCGTGTCGCTGAAGCCGGAAGATCCGGTTCTGAACGACCATCTCGGCGACGCCTATTGGCGCGTCGGCCGCAAGCTGGAAGCCACCTTCCAGTGGAACCAGGCCCGCGACCTGAAGCCCGACCCCGATGTGCTCGCCACCTTGCAGCAGAAGCTGATGAAGGGCCTGCCGCCGATCGAGTCCAACACCGCGCAGGAAACCCCGAAGGTCAAGCCGGAGCCGGTTCCCGCCCCGAAAGGGTGAAATCGCTTTTTGAAATGCGAACGGGGCTCTTCGGAGCCCCGTTTTTCGTTGGAAAGGCGCATGGCGTCCTGAGAAAACGCGGCGACGCGCCGGAGCGTCCTCAGAACATCTTTCGGTAGACGACGAAGCCAGAGCGCTCGCCGACCTTGTCGTAGAGCTTCATCGCGGTTTGGTTGGTTTCGTGCGTCAGCCAGTACACCCGGCCGGAGCCGGCCGCCCGGGCGCGCTCATAGACGCCTTCGATCAGCGCCCGGCCAATGCCCTTGCCGCGCGAGGCCTCGTTGGTGAAGAGGTCCTGCAGATAGCAGTTCGGCGCGATCGCCGTCGTGCTGCGGTGGAACAGGTAGTGGACGAGGCCAAGCAACTCGCCTCCGCTTTCGGCGACCAGCGCGTGCACCGGCTCGTAGGCGTCGAAGAAGCGCGACCATGTCATCGCGGTGATTTCACTCGCCAGCGCCGTCTCGCCCGAGCGGCCATAGAACGCGTTGTAGCCATCCCACAGCGGCAGCCACTGCTCGAAATCCTGGCGCGTGATGGGGCGGATGGTGATCGGGTTGGACATGGCTCGACCTGCTGTGCTTGACGCGGATGCTTGGTCGAATTGGATCGCGGACCCTCGCGGCGGGCGATGGGCCAGTCCCTGGCAAAGTTTTCAACATCGCCCGGTATGCTCAAGGCTGCGCGCATCGGACGCGCCTTGCTTGACGCTTCGCCGCACTGTCTCTAGGACGTGGCCGCAAGCTAGCCTGTGTCGCCGAGGCCATCGTGACGATTGAAATCCCAGCCCATATGCATCCCAGCCGCTCGTTCCAGGGGCTGATCCTGACCCTGCACAATTATTGGGCCGCCTATGGCTGCGTCATCCTGCAGCCCTATGACATGGAGGTTGGCGCCGGCACGTTTCATCCGGCAACGACGCTGCGGGCGCTCGGACCGAAGCGCTGGAACGCAGCCTACGTCCAGCCTTCGCGCCGTCCCAAGGACGGCCGCTATGGCGAGAACCCCAACCGGCTGCAGCATTATTACCAGTACCAGGTGATCCTGAAGCCCAATCCGCCGAACCTGCAGGAGCTTTATCTCGGCTCGCTGGCGGCGATCGGCGTCGACCCCCTGCTGCACGACATACGCTTCGTCGAGGACGACTGGGAAAGCCCGACCCTGGGCGCCTGGGGCCTTGGCTGGGAATGCTGGTGCGACGGCATGGAGGTCTCGCAGTTCACCTATTTCCAGCAGGTCTGCGGCATCGAATGCGCGCCGGTGGCGGGCGAACTCACTTACGGCCTGGAGCGCCTGGCCATGTATGTGCAGGGCGTCGACAACGTCTACGACCTCAACTTCAACGGCCGCGAAGGCGCCGACAAGGTCACCTATGGCGACGTGTTCCTGCAGGCCGAGCAGGAATATTCACGCCACAATTTCGAATACGCCAACACCGCCATGCTGCTGCGCCACTTCGAGGATGCCGAATCCGAGTGCAAGGCGCTGCTCGAGGCCGGCGCGCCGGCATCGAACGACAATCTGCCGATGCACAAGATGGTCTTTCCGGCCTACGACCAGTGCATCAAGGCGAGCCATGTCTTCAACCTGCTCGACGCGCGCGGCGTGATCTCGGTCACCGAACGCCAGAGCTACATCCTGCGCGTGCGCAATCTGGCGAAAGCCTGCGGCGAGGCGTTCCTGAAGACGCAGGCGGGTGGATTGGCGGCTTGAGCCTCAAGCGCCGTTGATCATTTCGAGGCAAGCGCTGATCGGCGGCAGGATCTGGCCGCTCGGACCAGACATCGTCCGCAGCGCTTGCCGCACGCCCGGCATCGAGAAGGCGCCATGGGCCTGCGCGGTGAAGCAGGCGCTGAGCGCGAGGATCTGAAGAAGTCTGGATGCGGTTTTCATCGTCGTTCAGCCAATAGTTCCCTGCCTGAGCGTGGGTCGCTTCAGCGCTGCGTTGGGTTCATGGAAATCTTTGATCCGAGGACGGGCGGGTTCGGCGCGTCCCGACAAGCCGACTGAAATTTATGGAAAGGGTGACAGCGGCCAGCCGAGTTGCTATGCCCCGCGCGGACCACTCTCCCGCATGAGCTGACCCTATGCCTGACCTGCTTCTAGAACTTCGCTCCGAGGAAATCCCCGCCCAGCCGCGCGACCGCAGCGCCGGAGGCGCGAGGACGCGCAAACAGAGAAATGGCATGCGGGCGGAGACACTCTGATGCCCGATTTGTTGCTCGAACTTCGCTCCGAGGAAATCCCCGCGCGCATGCAGCGCAAGGCGGCGGGCGATTTGAAGAAAATGCTGACCGACGGTCTGGTCGAGGCGGGACTGACTTATGAGGCGGCGCGTGACTATTGGACGCCACGGCGCCTGACGCTCGATATCCGCGGGCTTACCGCACGCTCGAAGGACATTCACGAGGACATCAAGGGGCCGTCGACATCGGCGCCCGAACAGGCCGTCCAGGGCTTCCTGCGCAAGGCCGGCCTGTCATCGATCGCCGAAGCGCATGTCCATTCCGATCCGAAGAAGGGCGACTTCTACGTTGCGCATATGTCGAAGCCGGGCAGGGCGGCGGAGGAGATCATCGCCGGACTGGTGCCCGCTATCATCCGCGATTTCCCCTGGCCGAAATCGATGCGCTGGGGGCCGGCCTCGGCCAAGCCGGGGTCGCTGCGCTGGGTGCGGCCGCTGCAATCGATCCTGTGCACCTTCGGCCCCGAGACCGAGGAGCCGGTCGTTGTGGATTTCGAGATCGACGGCATCCGTTCGGGCAACGTCACCTACGGCCACCGGTTTCTCGCACCCGGCGAAATCACCGTGCGCCGCTTCGATGATTATGTAAGCAAGCTCGAGGCGGGGAAGGTCGTGCTCGACGCCGACCGGCGCAAGGAGATCATCCTCGCCGACGCCCGCAACCTCGCCTTCGCCAACGGGCTCGACCTGGTCGAGGATGAGGGCTTGCTTGAGGAAGTGTCGGGGCTGGTCGAATGGCCTGTCGTGCTGATGGGCGAGTTCGAAGAGGCATTCCTGGCCATTCCCGCCGAGGTGATCCGGCTGACCATCCGCGCCAACCAGAAGTGCTTCGTGACGCGGCCGCAAGGGGAAGGCGAGGCGCTCTCCAACCGCTTCTTGCTGACCGCCAATATCGAGGCCAGGGACGGCGGCAAGGAGATCGCCCACGGCAACGGCAAGGTGGTGCGCGCCCGCCTCTCGGATGCGCTTTATTTCTGGACGACCGACCAGGGCGATCTGCCCGATCTCGCTCAACTCGACGCATCGGCGAAGAAATTCGGGCTCGACCTGAAGAAGCCGCTCGACCAGCGCATGGCCCGGCTCGACCATCTCAATGTGACTTTCCATGCCAAGCTCGGCACCCAAGGCGATCGTGTGAAACGGATCGAGGAACTGGCCGAGAAACTGGCGCCGATCGTGGGCTCTGCCCCCAACCTTGCGCGCCGTGCCGCAGTGCTGGCCAAAGCTGATCTCCAGACTGAAGTGGTCGGCGAGTTTCCGGAACTTCAGGGTGCCATGGGACGAAAATATGCGTTGCTCCAGGGCGAACAACCTTCAGTAGCCGCCGCCATCGAGGAACATTACAAGCCGCAAGGCCCGTCAGACCGGGTGCCGACTGATCCGGTATCTGTGGCCGTGGCGGTTGCAGACAAGCTCGATACGCTGGTCGGATTTTGGGAAATCGACGAGAAGCCGACTGGCTCTAAGGATCCTTATGCCCTGCGAAGGGCTGCACTTGGGGTAGTGAGAATCCTTATTGAGAATAGAATTCAATTGAGTATCGCTGAACTAGCAGAATCTCATGTGCTCTCTGTCCATCAGTCGATGCAGCGTGCTGGAGGCGGAGCTATTGGGCGAGGGATGCGGGAATTCAAGGGAAGGCAGGTTGGGGCCGAGGTGATCGACCTCCTCGCCTTCTTCCACGACCGCCTGAAAGTTTACCTCCGCGACCAAGGCGCACGGCACGACCTCATCGACGCCGTCATCACGCCGCAGTCCGACGACTTGCTTCAGATCGTTCGCCGCGTCGAAGCGCTTGGCTCCTTCCTCGATACCGAGGACGGCAGGAACCTGCTTGCCGGTACCAAGCGCGCGGCCAACATCCTGGCCGCCGAGGAGAAGAAGAAAACGGCGGTCGCCCAGAGCGTTGAGCCGGCGTTGTTCCGGCAAGATGCCGAGAAATCGCTGTTTGCGGCGGTGAATCAAGCGGAGAAGCAAGCCGGCGAAGCGATTCAAAATCAAGACTTTTCCGCTGCCATGCTGGCGCTTAGCGTGTTGCGTGAGCCTGTTGATTCATTTTTTGAGCATGTTCTCGTGAATGATGAGGATCTGTCCGTGCGCGCCAACCGCCTTGCGCTGCTCACGCGCATTCGCACGGCTACCGGTCAGGTCGCGGATTTCTCGAGAATCGCTGGTTGAGAGGCGAGGAAAAATATCGCCCGGCCGGCCGTTCGAGCCGGCTTACAGTCATATGACGATGATCTCCTCGTGGCAAAAGGGACATGTTCCCCAACCCAACGGAGGCTTCCATGAATTCCGATCACGAAATCGAAGTGACTGAAGAAAACCCGGCCGCCGCCGAGACGCTTGAAACCGCTTCCGAAACCGCCCTCGATCATGCCGCCGCCACGGCCGCCGACCTGTCGGACGATGACGAGGATGGCGATGAGGAGGAAGGCGACGACGAAGACGGCGAAGAGTCCGAAGAAGAAGACGCCGATGACGCCGTGAAGGCCGAAGGCGATGACGCCGAGGAACAATCCGAAGACGGCGAGTCCGACGAAGAAGACGACGACAAGGAAGAAGCTGCCTGATTTTTCAGGCGAAGGTTTTTCTCAAATGAAGGGGCGGCGCTTTCGTGCCGCCCTTTTCGCTGGTCTTGTGTCAGTTTTCCGAATGCCGACTTTTCAATTTTCCAGAATGCTGACGCGCACGCTGTTTTCGTAGACGTCGACCTGGATCAGCGGCTCGCCCTTGACGATGGCGCGCTTGGTCGAGGAACTCATCGCGCCGGGGCGTTCCAGCATGCGCTGCAGATCGGCGCGCTGGTCGTTGGTCCTGAACCAGGCATCACCCTCGTCGTCGCTGTCGCGGCGATGGAATTTGTGCCAGTTGGCGCGGTCCTGCCGCACCATCTGCGCGGCGCCGTCCAGCGCATAGCCGTCGCTCGCCTGGTGATCGCGATCCGAAATGCGCGCCACATAGGACCCCAGCATGTCGTCCGCATGGGCCGCGCCGCCAAGCAACGACGCCAGCAGCAGCCCTGCCACGGTAACGGTCTTCGAGTTTTTCATGAGCACCCCCTTGCCTTGAACAATACAAATTCCATCTGCCGGGGCCGCCTGGTGAAATTCAGGCGGCAGCGTCGGCCGGCGAGATATGCCAGGATTCGCCGGACAATGGTTCGCAGGGCGCCAGACCGCCGTCAAGCCATCGAGCCCTCTGGCCGGCCAGTCCAGTAGCTCGCTATTTGACCTTGCCGGCTCCCGAAGCAGGCTGTTGGGCCGCCGGTCGCGGCGCGGCCGCCGCCGGTGCTTTGCCTTGCGCTGCCGGCGCGGGGGCTGCCGAGGCGGTCGCCGTGGCGGGGGCGGTTGTGGCGGTGGGCGCCTTGGCTTGCGCCGGCGTCGAGAAGGCGCCGCCGACGATGCCGCCACGAATGATCATCGGGTTCTGCGGGGAAGGGTGGTCTGCCTCGGCCTTGTCCGGGATTGCCGCCACTTTTTCGTAGGTGACACCGGGCTCGCCGAGCGCAACGACAGACACCACGTCGCTCGTGGCGTTTGCTTTCAGTGTAACAACGGAGGGCGTCGAGACCGGCGCGCCGGGAAAGACCAGCGACGAGGCCTGAGCCCCGCCAGCCATTGACGCCAGAGTGATAGCAAGCGTTCCCCAGATACGCACAGACACTGACATAGCTCCCCAATTGCCCAGAAGCCGCACGATAGGGCTCGGCGATTGATGCCGGCTTTCATGGAAACGTAGCATTTTAGGAATTGATGATTTGCCAATGCCCGCTTGCTCCGGCGGCGGCGTCGTACTACGCAGCCGGCATCCGCGAGGTGACGAGAGTGGCTGAAATACTTGCCGTCGGCAAAGCGATGGAACCGGCGTTGGCGCTGCTTGAGGGCGGCGATGTCGTCGCCATCCCGACTGAAACCGTCTATGGACTGGCCGGCGACGCCACCAACGGCATTGGCGTGGCGCGCATCTTCGAGGCCAAGGGACGGCCGCGGTTCAATCCGCTGATCGCCCATGTCGCCGACATGGCGATGGCCGAGCGCATCGCGCTGCTCGATCCACTGTCGGAGAAACTCGCGCTTGCCTTCTGGCCGGGGCCGCTGACGCTGGTCCTGCCGCAGCGCCCCGGCAACGGCATTCATCCGCTGGTCACAGCCGGGCTCGACACGATCGCCTTGCGTATGCCGAGGGGGTTTGGCGGCGACCTCATAGCCAGGCTTGGCCGACCGCTTGCCGCGCCCAGCGCCAATTCCTCCGGCAGGATCAGCGCCACGACGGCGCAAGCCGTTGCCGTGGACCTCGGCGCCCGCATCAAGCTGGTGGTTGATGGCGGCGCCACGCCGGTCGGGCTGGAATCGACCATCGTCAAGGTCGAAGGCGAAAGATTGCGGCTGCTTCGGCCAGGCGGCGTTGCCGCGGAAGAGATCGAAGCGGTCATCGGCATGGAACTGCTGCGCGGCGGTGCCGCCGGCATCGAGGCGCCGGGCATGCTCGCCTCGCACTACGCGCCGGCTGCCGCTGTTCGGCTCAATGCCCAGTCGGTCGGCGAGGGTGAAGCGCTGCTCGCTTTCGGGAGCCAAAGAGCTGATGGCTGGCGCGGCGCAACCGCTTTTCTCAACCTGTCGGTGTCGGGCGACCTGCGTGAAGCGGCGAGCAATCTGTTCGCCTACATGCAGGATCTCGACCGTAGCGGCGCGCGCACCATCGCGGTTGAGACCATTCCCTTTGACGGACTCGGTGAGGCGATCAACGATCGGCTTTCGCGTGCCGCCGCTCCTCGTGACAACGCACAGCCCACAACGTAGTTTTCCCGCATGACCGAAACTGTGAAGACACTCGATCCCGCTCTCATCGATCGTTTCGCGGCGATCGTCGGCGAGAAATATGCTCTGCGCGATCAGCAGGACATCGCGCCTTATCTCATCGAGCGACGCGGACTCTGGCATGGCGTGACGTCCCTGGTGCTGCGACCGGGCAGCGTCGAGGAGGTCAGTCGGATCATGCGGCTGGCGACAGAGACCGGAACACCGGTCGTGCCGCAAAGCGGCAACACCGGGCTGGTCGGCGCGCAGGTGCCGGACAAATCCGGCCATGAAATCGTCCTGTCGCTGTCGCGGCTGAACCGCATCCGCGAGATCGATGTCCTGTCCAACACGGTCACGGTCGAGGCCGGCGTCATCCTGCAGACGCTGCAGGAAGCGGCCGATGCCGCCGACCGGTTGTTCCCGCTATCGCTCGCCGCGCAAGGGTCCTGCCAGATCGGCGGCAATCTTTCGTCCAATGCCGGTGGCACCGGTGTGCTTGCCTATGGCAATGCACGTGAACTCTGTCTTGGCGTCGAAGTGGTGCTGCCGACGGGCGAGGTGTTCGACGATTTGCGCAAGCTGAAGAAGGACAACACCGGCTACGACCTGAAGAACCTGTTTGTCGGCGCCGAAGGCACGCTGGGCATCATCACCGCCGCCGTGCTCAAACTGTTTCCCAAGCCCAAGGGGCGCGAGGTCGCCTTCGTCGGCCTGTCGTCGCCCGCCGCCGCCCTTTCCCTGTTCAGCCTGGCCATGGATCGCGCCGGGGCGGCACTCACCGCCTTCGAGCTGATCGGCAAGCGGCCATATGATTTCACCTTGGCGCACGCCCCGGGGGTGACCCGACCGTTGATGGAGGATTGGCCCTGGTATGTGCTGATGCAGATTTCATCCGGCCGTTCGTCGGAGGATTCGCGGGCGCTGATCGAGGACGTGCTCTCGGCGGGCCTTGAGGAGGAATTCGTCGGCGATGCCGTCATCGCCGCCAGCCTCGGGCAGGGCGATGCCTTCTGGAACTTCCGCGAGCTGCTGCCCGAGGCGCAGAAGCCGGAAGGCGCTTCGATCAAGCACGACATATCGGTGCCGATCGCATCGATCCCGCGCTTCATCGAGGAGGCCGCCGGCGCGGTGGCCTCGGTCAGTGCCGGCGCCCGCGTGGTCTGCTTCGGCCATATGGGCGACGGCAATCTCCACTATAACATCTCGCGGCCCGTCGACGGCGGCGACGAGGCGTTTCTGGCGCTCTATCATGCCATGAACAAGGCCGTGCATGACGTAGTGCGCAGCCTGCACGGTTCGATCTCGGCCGAGCACGGCATCGGCCAGTTGAAGCGCGACGAACTGATCGCCACCGCGCCGCCGATGGCCATCGATCTGATGCGCCGGGTGAAGGCCGCCTTCGATCCGGCCGGCATCATGAATCCCGGTAAGGTTATCTGATCCTTTCAACATCTTGTGGTCGGTGGCATTCCGATAACCATCCCTGAGATCAGCAAAATTTAACCGACTTTCTTAAGCGCGGCGGTAAGGAGCCGGCGCTACTGTTTCCCCATAACGAGGCCGGGAAAACTGGCCCGGAGAGAACCGGACACCGGCTCTCAGGAGACAGACAGGAAGGCGCTCTATGAACGTGAACACTGGACTTAAGCCAGTCTGGGCGGGACGCAACATGCGCCTCGACCCATTCCGCCTGCCGCAGGTGGTGAGCTACGCGACGCGCGACGATTATGGCGACGTGACCTTCACCATCGACCAGCGTGGCGCCGTGATCCGCCGCATGCTCGAGATGAGTGGCCTGCCGGCGATCATCGTCCTGCCCGCCAATGCATTTCGCGGCGTCGCCGCCCGTGCGATGGAGGATCCGGAAGGCAATGTCACGGTGACCCTGGAACTCCTGCACAACGATCCGATGCTGTCGGTGCCGCTGCTGGTGGCCGACGATCTCGAGGACGTTGCCGCCGACTGGCGCGCCTGGGCCGATGCCTACCGTCTGCCGATGCTGCTGATCGAATCCGACGGCGTAGCGCGCACGCTGGAGGAATCGCTTGGTGCCGCCATCAAGACGCTGCCGGCGCAGGACCGCCGCAAGGGCCGCGTTTCCAACACGCGCCGCCCGCGCTTCCTTGCCCGCCGCAGAACCGGGGACCTCGGTTTGAGGCTCGTCATTGACGGCCAGGAAATCATTTCACGGGAGTAGCCTTCTTCTCCCCGTCACTATACGGGGAGAAGTGCCCGGCAGGGCGATGAGGGGCAGCGCTGGCCTGAGTGTTTGACCCACCTGTCGCCGTTGAACCTCTCGCCTCGCCTTCAAGGTCGGCGCTGCCCCTCATCCGGCTGCCGCCACCTTCTCCCGTAAACGAGATTACACCAGCGGCTTCAGCGCCACCCACAATGCACCGCCGATCAGGCCGAGGAAGATCAGCCAGCCGACCTGGTTGTTCGACCGGAACAGTCGCAGGCACTGGTCCGGATCGCTAATGTCGAGAACCGCGATCTGCCGGGCCAGATGGGCACCGGCGGCGATCAATCCCGCTAGCGCCACCACCGGGGCCTGCGCCGAGGCGAAGGCGATGGCAAAGCAGATCAGCATGCCGCCATAGAGCCCTGCCAGCCACGCCTTGGTGTTGTCGCCGAACAGCCGTGCCGTCGAGCGCACGCCGACAATGGCATCGTCTTCCTTGTCCTGATGCGCGTAGATCGTGTCATAGCCGATCACCCACAGGATCGAACCGATATAAAGCATGATGGCGGGGCCATCGAGATCGCCGAACTCGACCGCCCATCCCATCAGCGCGCCCCAGGAAAAGGCGAGCCCCAGAAACAGTTGCGGCCAGTTGGTGATCCGCTTCATGAATGGATAGACGGCGACGATCACCAGCGAGCAGACGCCGAGCAGAATGGCGAAGCTGTTGAACTGCAGGAGAACCGCCAGGCCGACCAAGGCCTGCAGCAGGAGAAACAGCCAGGCTCGCCGGCGCGTGGCCTGGCCGGACGGCAGCGGGCGCGAGCGGGTGCGCTCGACCTGGTTGTCGATGTCCTCGTCGACAATGTCGTTATAGGTGCAGCCGGCGCCGCGCATGGCGACGGCACCGACCAGGAACAGCACGAGGTACAGGGGCGCCGGCAGCAGCGAGAGCAGCGGGTCGCCGGGGCGGGGATAGGCGCTCGCGGCAAGTGCCGCCGACCACCAGCACGGCCACAGAAGCAGCTGCCAGCCTATCGGCCGGTCCCATCGCGCAAGCTGCGCGTAGGGCCAGATCGCGCGCGGCAGCACGCGATAGACCCAATGGCCGTTCGGCGCATCGGCGACACGGCCCTGGGCCGTTTTCGACTGGATTTGTTCCATCGGCATGGAGTGGCAGCAGCGGTTGAAACCGTCAAGCGGCAAGCAGGCGCGCGGCGCTCCTCGATCCGTCATGAGGTGAAGATGTCGCGCTTGGAAAACCAGTCCTTCGCCACCTCGATGAAAGCCAGCGCCGCCTTCGATACGCGCTGCTGTGTATCGTGGGTGAGGATGATGCGCTGCATGGGCAGCGGATCCGACAGTGGCCTGCAAACGAGGGGCAGACCGTCATAGCTGCGGTCGCCATGCGGGCGGGTATAGCTGACCGCAACGCCGAAGCCGTTCGCCACCATGCTGCGCTGGAGTTCGAACGAGCTCGTGCGCCTGTGGGCAACGGGCGATAGGCCGCGCCCGCGGAACAGGTCGAGCATATGCTGCCAGCTATGCGGCTGGTCGGTGGTGATCAGCGGATAGGCGGCCAGATCGGCCAGGCTGACCTCGGGGCGGTCCGCCAGCGCATGGCCCGCCGACAACAGCGCGTGCGGCCGCAATTCGTGCAGCAGGATGCGGGCGAAGTGCGACGGCAGGCCAAGATCGTAGCTGAGCCCGAGATCGACGGCGGAGTCCGACAGGCGTCGCCCGAGCGTCTCGAATGTCTCGTCCCGAACGACGACATCGACCTCTGGATGGCGTTCGGAAAAGGCGCGGATGAGGCCCGGCGCGAAATAGGGCGCCAGATCCTCGAAACATCCAAGCACCAGTTCGCCGCCGACCGTCGAACTGACCTTGCCCAGGCCCAGGAGTTCGTCCGTCTCGGCAAGGACCTGCTTTGCCTTCGCCACCACGACACGGCCGAAGGAGGTCAGCGACACGCCGCTTCCCCGCTGGCGCACGAAAAGCTTCTGGCCGAAATCCCTTTCGATCGCGTCGATGGCCACCGAAATCGACGGCTGCGAAATGTTGAGCGCCCGGGCCGCGCCGGTAACGCTGCCATGGCGGGCAACGGCGATGAGATAGCGTAGCTGGGTGAGGCTGAGGCTCATAGTTGAAGCCTATGTGTCAGATGAGAAGTTATTATTTTACTGAATGAGTTGCCGCTGCGATAGTCGCCTCGATCCTGAAAGGAGGACAACATGGCTTCCCAGACCTTTGCTCGCGCCATCGACACCGAAATCATCGATGCCCAGACAATTGCCGACTACCAGCGTGACGGCGCAGTCTGCGTACGCGGCGCCTTCAAGGGCTGGGTCGACACGATTGCCGCCGGCATCGAGCGCAACATCCAGAACCGCAGCGCCACGGCGTCCGACATCGCCAATGGCAAAGGCAGCTTTTTTGACGATTACTGCAACTGGGAGCGCATTCCCGAATTCGTCCAGGTGGTGCGCGAATCGCCTGCGGCGCGACTGGCGGCCGCGGTGATGCGGTCGCGCACCGCGCAGTTCTTCCACGACCACGTCCTGGTCAAGGAGCCCGGTACGCAGAAGCCGACGCCGTGGCACCAGGACATTCCCTATTATTTTGTCGACGGTCAGCAGACGGTGAGTTTCTGGATCCCCATCGATCCGGTGAAGGAGGCGACGCTGAGGCTGATCGCCGGTTCGCACAAATGGGACAAGATGGTCCTGCCGGTGCGCTGGCTGAACGAAGACAATTTCTATGCAGGCGAAGGCGACTACCGGCCGGTACCGGACCCTGACAACGATCCCTCGATGAAGGTTATCGAATGGGAGATGGAGCCGGGCGACGCCATCCTGTTCGACTTCCGCACCGCGCATGGCGCACGCGGCAACATGACCGCGGCACGTCGCCGGGCGCTGTCGCTGCGCTGGGTCGGCGACGATGCCCATTATGTGGAGCGGCCCGGCCGTACCTCACCGCCCTATCACGGTCATGGTATGCAGCCGGGACAGAAGCTGCGCGAGGACTGGTTTCCGGTTATCTTTCAGAGCTGAGCGAGAAGCCAGAATAGAGACGCCGATAGCGGCGCCTCTATTCTGCAGGGGTAACGTTCCCGTGCGCAATTTCGATCAATCCACCCTGATGCCTTGACCCGTCGTCCGGAGAGCAATAGCGGGTGTTCTCCTAAGTCGGCATCAAGAGGTGGCCATGAACGTTCTTCTTCTCGGCTCGGGCGGCCGCGAACATGCGCTGGCCTGGAAGATCGCCGCGTCGCCGCTGCTGACCAAGCTCTACGCGGCTCCAGGCAATCCGGGCATCGGCGCAGAGGCCGAGCTAGCAAAGTTGGATATTGCCGACCACGCCGCAGTCGCCGCCTTCTGCCGCGAGAAAAAAATCGATCTTGTCGTGGTCGGTCCGGAGGGGCCGCTCGTCGCCGGCATCGCCGATGATCTGCGCGCCGAAAACATCCGCGTCTTCGGGCCTTCGAAGGCCGCCGCGCGGCTGGAAGGCTCGAAGGGTTTTACCAAGGATCTCTGCGCCAGGTACAACATCCCGACCGCCGCCTATGGCCGTTTCGGTGACCTGGCCTCCGCCAGGGCCTATGTCGAAAAGACAGGCACGCCGATCGTCATCAAGGCCGACGGGTTGGCGGCCGGCAAGGGCGTCACCGTCGCCATGACGATGGATGAGGCGCAGGCGGCACTCGCTTCCTGCTTCGACGGCTCCTTCGGCGCCGCCGGCGCGGAGGTGGTGATCGAGGAATTCATGACCGGCGAGGAAGCGAGCTTCTTCTGCCTTTGCGACGGCACCACGGCACTGCCCTTCGGCACCGCACAGGACCACAAGCGCGTCGGCGACGGCGATGTCGGGCCCAACACCGGCGGCATGGGCGCCTATTCGCCGGCCCCGGTGATGACGCCTGACATGATCGAGCGCACGATGCGCGAGATCATCGAGCCGACCATGCGCGGCATGGCTGAGCTTGGCGCGCCCTTTGCCGGCATTCTGTTCGCCGGGCTAATGATCACGGACCAGGGACCCAAGCTGATCGAATACAACACCCGCTTCGGCGACCCGGAATGCCAGGTGCTGATGATGCGCCTCAGGGATGACCTTCTGGTGCTGCTCAATGCCGCCGTCGACGGCCAGCTCGCGCATAGCTCCGTGCGCTGGCGCGACGAGGCGGCGCTCACCGTGGTGATGGCGGCGAGGGGCTACCCCGGCACGCCGGAAAAAGGCTCCGTCATTCGCGGCGTCGAGAACGCCGCGGGCGAAGGCGTCCAGATTTTCCATGCCGGCACCGCCATCAATGGCGGTGCGTTGGTGGCCAATGGCGGTCGCGTCCTCAACGTCACGGCGACCGGCGCCACCGTTGGCGAGGCGCAGGCGCGGGCCTATGCCGCGCTCGACCGCATCGACTGGCCGGACGGCTTCTGCCGCCGCGATATCGGCTGGCAGGCCGTGGCGCGCGAACAGGCTGGCTGAAGCGCCGACCGATGGGCGGCGGCTACCGCTGGCCGCGATCAAGTTCGGTCGAAGCGGTGCTGAGCGGATCGGCCGCCGCGAAGGCGGCGTCGAGTTGTGAGGGCGAGCGCTGGCCGGCCCGCTTCCAGGCAACATACTGGACAATGCCGAAGCCCGGCCGTCGCGGCACCGTCTTCACGACCGGCATGCGAAATCCATCGCGGAATTTCGACCAGCGCGAACCGAGCACCGCGACCATTTCCTCGACGGTCGGCGGCGTCGCCACATCGGCATAAATGAGGGTGGCTCTGCCGGCGAGGCCTGCCTCCCGCGAGAGCGGCACCGGCACGCTGGCCAGATAATCGGACGGCACGTCGATCAGCCCGCCGAACGGCCATTGCTGGCGCAGCGTGGCGGCATCGGTTGGCGCGACGTTGACGTCGATGTTGTCGGGTGTACCGGCGACCCGGTAGGGACAGCGGAAGCGGCCGCAATTGGCCTGCGCCGAGAACTGCCAGAGCGCGTAGCCCTGCCAGTTGCCCATCGGAAAATGCACGTCGATGTCAGGCTTGTACCGCGCGTACCAAAGCGGCAGCCGCGACAGGAGCCGGTATCTGTAGCGGTTGTCGGCGATATATTGCGCCGTCTTCCCGTTGGTGTAGAGCACCGGGAAGCGGCCCACGCGCCGATGCACCTGGCGCACGAACTCCTCGGCGTCATCGAGCGACATCCATTGCGTGGGATCGATACCCTCGATGTCGAGGGCCATGAGGTCGTCCGGCGCCGGGTCGGCGAAATCGAGGAAATTATTGGCCTGCTCGACTGGATTGCCGGGGCGGGCGAGGTGATAGGCGCCCCATTTCATGCCGAGCGCCTTGGCCACGACCCGGCGTGTCTGGAACAGCTCGCGCGTCACCGCATGGCGTTTCCAAAGCGCCTTGCACAGCTTCACCTCGGTATCGCCGCCGAAACAGAAATAGGGCGGCGGCATGCCGTCGGACGCCTTGTTGATGAAGGCGGCGATGCGCTTGTCGGTGGCAAGCTGGGCCCAGTCGATGGAATTATACTCGTAGGCATCGATGACCAGGGCGCGGTCGGCATTCTTCCACGGCTCGGAGAAATCCGAGGCCTTTGCCGCCATCGACAGTGCCATGACTGCCGCGAAAGCGAGAAGCGCCGTGCGGGCAAGAAAGCGCGCCGTCCTTTTCAAAACAGGGAATCCCCGTTGATCAAAGGCGAATGCTGAACCGCTATGGTTAAGGAAATGCTTTATCGAGACGATGCGGTGCGTCAGCCGAACAGCTTCAACGCCGTCGCTACCGACAGGAACATCGACAACGGGCGACCTTGAAACGGCGTGAAACCATACTTGAGATAAAAAGCGGCGGCTTTGTCGTCCTTGGCGTCGACGATCAGCGCGAAAGAGGCGGGAGCGGCTTGGGCGCAGCGCCGGAGCGCATCCACGATCAATGTCGATCCAACACATTGTCCCTGATATCGGGTGTCGACAGCCAACCTTCCAATCAATATGGCGGGCAGGACTGGATAGCGCGGTAGGCGTTTCGTCAGTTCTTCTGGCAGAGAAGCGATGGGCACACTTGCCGCTGCAAGAGTGTAATATCCGGCAATGAGACCGACATCACGGTCTGCGGCGACGAAACAATTGCTGACTCGGCGTTTGACGTCCTGGCTTGCCTGCTCGCGAAGATAGTGGTCCAGTGCCAGTACACCGCAGCTGAATCCATTCCGAGTATACGAGCCACCCAGTGGCTCGATGATCAAGTCCAGACTCACCGGGCTTCGACGACAAGTCGCTTGTAGGCATCGGCGGCTTTGCGCAGTGCTTCATTGGGATCGGGTGGATTGAGAATGGCCTCGACCAGAGCGTGCTGATCCTCGATGGACAGGCGAATGATAGCCGTCTCCTCAATGGTGCGTTGTGCGGCTTCCTGCGCGGCGGCAATCACGAAGTCACTGACGCTGCGGCCCTGAATTTCGGCAGCACGCTTCACCACGCTAAGCATATCTGGCGAAATACGAGCCTCGATACGGGCAGTGCGGGTCTGTTGCTTTGGCATCGCGATCACCTCTGACGCAATATGTACGGGTTTTAACCGTACATATCAAGCGCTGCGGTCACCGTCGGCTGACCGGAGGAAATTCAAACGGATCTGGCGCCGGCTCCTGCCGCAACGTGCCTTCTGCGGTGCGTTTGCGGTGGTGGGCAAGCGAGCATCGTGGTGAGCACAATATGCCGCGATCCGACCAGTAGGCGGCGCCGTTCGCCAGGTCGCCGTGATAGTAGGAAAATCCGGTTGCCCGGTAGGGCAAACCGCATTCGATGCAGCGATAGGCGTCAGGTCTGGCAAGCATGGCAATGGTCCGGTCGGCTCTGTATATGATCTGCCCAGATCATATACGAGGATGTAATTCCTGGTTGAAGAAATTTTGAGAGCAGCAATTTTGAAATTGACCAGAACCTCCGCGATTTCGTCATCTTATGGTCTGCGCCGCGCCGCTTCGCCCGTGGACGTCGACCCCATGGCGATTGGAAAATCCACGTGACAAAGTTTGACGTTTACGTAAAAAGAAGGTCGCTGACGACCCGAACGCGGTGGTTTGCGTCGGCGCTTCCGCATAGGATTTGTCGCTAGGGAGGAGCAGATATGTATCGCGCACCGGTCGAGGATATCGCGTTCACGCTGAAGCACGTCGCCGGCATGAAATCAGCGCTCGATGCCGGTGCGTTCGGCGATCTCGGCGAGGATTTGGTCGATGCCGTTCTTGGCGAAGCCGGCCGTTTCGCCACCGAGGAAGTGGCGCCCCTTTACAAGATCGGCGACGAACAAGGCGCCGTGCTCAGGGATGCCGCCGTCACCATGCCGACGGGCTGGAAAGAACTCTATCGCCGCTGGATCGATGGCGGCTGGAACGCGCTGTCCGGGCCTGAGGAATATGGCGGCCAGGCGTTGCCGACCATGCTTGGCGTCGCCGCGCTCGAAATGTGGAATTCGGCCGCCATGGCCTTCGGGATCGGCCCGACGCTGACCATGGGCGCGGTCGAAGCGCTCGACAAGCACGCCTCGGAGGAACTCAAGGCGAAATATCTCGCAAAGCTCGTCTCCGGCGAATGGATGGGCACGATGAACCTGACCGAGCCGCAGGCGGGCTCCGACCTCGCCGCGCTGCGCGCCCGCGCCGAGCCCGCGGGCGACGGTACCTACCGGATCTTCGGCCAGAAGATATTCATCACCTATGGCGAGCACGACTTCACCGACAACATCGTCCATCTGGTGTTGGCGCGGCTGCCGGACGCGCCGGCCGGCACGCGCGGCATTTCGCTGTTCCTGGTGCCGAAATTCCTGGTCGGCGACGACGGCTCGATCGGCGCGCGCAACGACGTCTTCTGTTCCGGCCTCGAGCACAAGCTCGGCATCCACGCCTCGCCGACCTGCACCATGATCTATGGCGACGGCTTTCAGGGCGCCAAGCCAGGCGCCATCGGCTGGCTGATCGGCGAGGAGAACAAGGGCCTCGCCTGCATGTTCACCATGATGAACAATGCCCGTCTGGCCGTCGGCATGCAGGGCGTCGCGGTCGCGGAAGCCGCGACCCAGAAAGCGATCGCCTATGCCAATGAGCGCCGCCAAGGCAAGGCGAGCGACTATGTTGGCGCCGGCATGGCGCCGATCGTCCATCACCCGGACGTGCAGCGCAATCTCCTGACGATGAAGGCGCTGACACAGATCGCCCGCGCCATCAGCTATTCCTGCGCCCATGCCATCGATCTCGCGCGCGTGTCGTCTGGCGACGAGGCGGTGCATTGGCGCGACCGTGCCAATCTCCTGACGCCGCTCGCCAAGGCGTTTTCGACCGATATCGGCGTCGAGGTCGCCTCGCTCGGCGTGCAGGTGCATGGCGGCATGGGTTTCATCGAGGAAACGGGCGCGGCCGCGCTTTATCGCGACGCCCGCATCGCGCCCATCTATGAGGGCACCAACGGCATCCAGGCGATCGATCTGGTGACCCGAAAACTGCCGCTCGGCGGCGGCGAGCACGTGCATGGCTATATCGACGAACTGGCCGGTATCGCCAATGCGGTGCGCACCTCCAACCTGCAAGGTTTCGGCCGAACCGCCGATCTTCTGGATGCTGCCCTTGGCGATCTGACGCAGGCGACCCGCGTCCTGCAAAAACTGGCGGTCGACGGAGAGACGGACAAGGCGCTGGCTGGCGCCACGCCTTATCTCCGGCTGATCTCGCTCGTCGCCGGCGGCGCCTATCTGACGCGGGCCGCTCTTGCTGATCAGGGCCGCATCGCGCTTTGCCGCTTCTTCGCCGAAAACCTGCTTGGCGAAGTCAGTGCCTTGAAAGAGCGCGTCATCGACGGTGGCGACAGCCTTGCCGCTGCCGGCAAGGCGCTGATGTCCGCCTGACATTCACTGAGGAAACAATCGTGACAGACCACATTCTCGTAGAGCGCCAGGGCGCCATCCAGATCATCCGCATGAACCGCCCCGACAAGAAGAACGCGCTGACGCGCGCCATGTACGCGAAGATGTCGGCTGCCCTTGCCGAAGGTGACGCCGACCCGGCGGTCCGCGTCCATGTCTTTCTCGGCGTGCCAGGTGCCTTCTCGTCCGGCAACGACCTGGCAGATTTCATGGTCGTCGCCACCGGCGGCGACGGCGGCACCGAGGTCTGGGATTTCCTGATGGCGCTGGCCCGGGTCGAAAAACCCATCGTCTCCGGCGTCGATGGCATCGCGGTTGGCATCGGCACCACGCTCAATCTGCATTGCGACCTGACCTTCGCCACGCCACGCACCGTGTTCCGCACGCCTTTCGTCGATCTTGGCCTCGTGCCCGAGGCAGGATCGAGCCTGCTCGCCCCACGCATCCTCGGCCAGCAAGGCGCGTTCGCGCTGCTCGGTCTCGGCGAGGGTTTTTCGGCCGAGCGCGCTATGGCCGTCGGCCTGATCTACGAGGTGGTGGAGGAAGGGGCGCTGGAGGCTTCGGTGCTTGCCGCGGCTGGCCAGATCGCCGCCAAGCCGCCGCAAGCGCTCAGGATCGCGCGCGACCTGATGCGTGGCTCACGCGACGACCTCGTCGCCCGCATTGAGGTGGAAAGCGAGCATTTTCGCGAGCGGCTGAAGTCCGACGAGGCGCGCGCCGCGCTCACCGCATTCATGACCAGGAAAAAGAGCTGAGCCCCTTTCAGGGGTAAAGCCGCGCCTTGTCCCAACCACCCTTGGTGTCACGGGAAAAAACCACCCGGTCATGCAGCCGGAACGGTCTGTCGTGCCAGAATTCGATCGTCTTCGGCACGATGCGGAAGCCGGACCAGTGCTTTGGCCTTGGGATTTCGCCGATGGCATAACGGGCCGTGTATTCGGCGACCGCCTTTTCCAGCGCGAAGCGGCTTTCCAGCGGCCGCGACTGTTTCGAAGCCCAGGCGCCGATGCGGCTGCCACGCGGGCGCGTCGCGTAATAGGTGTCGGCTTCGGCGTCGCTGACGATCTCCACCGGGCCGCGCACGCGCACCTGCCTGCGCAGCGACTTCCAGTGGAAACACATCGCCGCCTTCATGCTGCCAAGAATTTCCTGGCCCTTGGCGCTCTCGAAATTCGTGTAGAACACAAAGCCGCTTTCATCGAACCCCTTGAGCAGCACCATCCGCACGTCCGGCATGCCCTCGGCATCGACGGTCGCCAGCGCCACGCCGTTGGCGTCGTTGATTTCGCTCTTGGTGGCGTCGTCCAGCCATGCGGCAAAAAGGCGAAACGGCTCGGCGGCCTCGGTAAAGTCACCGCTTGTTAACTCTGCATCACTCATAGTTTTTCTCAAATTGTCACGAAATCAGGGAGGTTGCCGATTGTCGCGTATCGCGCAAGCTTTTGACAGCAGGCAATGGGGCGTTATCGCTTCAGCCAGCGCGAAAGCGGCGATCGTGGCGGCCGCCTTGCCGCTCGCGGCTTGCGGAGCGGGGGGCTTCAGCCTGGAAAAAGCCGAAGTCGACCGCTCGATCCTGACTTCGAGCACATTGGCATCGCCAGCGCCGGCCGATTCCGATCGCGACTCCGACCAGACGACGATCGGCAATGCGGTGTCGTCCGCCGACATCGAGCAACTCGGTGGCCAGGCGGTGCCCTGGGCGAACACCGGCACCGGCTCGCGCGGCTCCATTACCGAACTGGCGGAGTTGAAGGACAGGGGTCAGACCTGTCGCCGCTTCAAGGCTTCCCGCGAAAGCTTTGACGGTGTTGCCATGTTCGAGGGTGAACTGTGCCTTGCCGGCGCTGGCGGTTGGCGCATGCAGGGCTTCAAGGCGCTCTGAGCCTGCTCCGAAAGCCGATTGGGTCGGCTTGGCGGATTTTTTCCAAGCCAATCCTCAACCGCCGTCTTCACGGCTCAGGCTCTGATTTTCCACCTTCGATCTGAAGCTCCGCCACTGGAATTTCTTCCTATGCGAGCGCATATAGGAGGCAAGTATGGACTCAACTCATTTCCAGGGCAGGACACATGCGCGACCCCTATGAGGTGCTGGGCGTTGCAAAGAACGCATCGGCCAAGGATATAAAATCGGCGTACCGCAAACTCGCTAAGAAACATCATCCGGACCAGAATCCGAATGATCCCAAGGCGAAGGACCGCTTTGCCGCGGCCAATCAGGCCTATGAAATCATCGGCGACGAGAAGAGCCGCGCCGCTTTCGATCGCGGCGAGATCGATGCCGACGGCAAGCCGCGCTTCCAGGGCTTTGAGGGTGCGGCCGGTGGCGGCGACCCCTTTGCCGGATTTCGCCGTCAGCAGCAGGGGGCCGGAGGCTCACACTTCGAGTTCCGCTCGGGCCGGCCGGGCGGCGATCCGTTCGACGGCAACAGCGACATCTTCAGCCAGATATTCGGCGATGCTTTCTCCGGCGCGCGCGGTCCAGGCCAGGGTGACCGTCGCCAGCCGGCGACGGCGGCCGACCTCAATGTGACGCTCGACATCACCATCGAGGAAGCGGCCAATGCCGAGAAAGTGACGGCGATGTTCCCCGACGGCCGCAAGGTGGCCGTCAAGCTGCCGGCCTATGTCGAGGACGGCCAGACCATCCGGTTGAAGGGCCAGGGTGAGCAGGGACCGGGTCAGCCTGGCGACGCGTTGGTCAAGATCCACATCCGCCGGCATCCGCGCTATCGCATCGAGGGTCGCGACCTGCACGCCGATCTACCGGTTTCGCTGGCCGATGCGGTGCTGGGCGCCAAGGTGCCGGTCGAGACGCCGACCGGCAGGCTCGCTGTCAACGTGCCCCCCTGGTCGAGTTCCGACAAGGTCCTGCGGCTCAAGGGCAGGGGCCTGCCCGAGAAAGCCGGCGGCCATGGCGATCTCTACGCCCATGTGCGCATCATGCTGCCGGAAGGCGGCGACAGCACGCTGGAATCGCTGTTGCGTGGCCAAAAAGGCTGATCGAGAGCTTTGTCCCCCGAACTGTCCGGTTTGAACGCTTGAAGGGGCTGTGTGCCTGTGCGATAGGCACTTCACAAAGCAGAAACCTTGCGGAGAGCGCTGACATGGCGGGTGGACAGGGCCTAATGGCCGGCAAGCGCGGCCTTATTCTTGGCGTCGCCAACAACAGATCGATCGCCTATGGCATCGCCAAGGCCTGCGTCGATCACGGTGCCGAAATCGCGTTGACCTATCAGGGCGAAGCCTTCAAGAAGCGCGTCGAGCCGCTGGCGGCTGAACTGGGCGCTTTCGTCGCCGGCCATTGCGACGTCACCGATCCGGCGAGCCTGGACGAGGTCTTCGCCAATGTCGCCAATCATTGGGGCAAACTCGACTTCCTCGTGCACGCCATCGCCTTCTCCGACAAGGACGAGCTGACCGGCCGTTATGTCGAGACGACGCGTGACAATTTCCTGCGCACCATGGACATTTCGGTCTATTCCTTCACCACCATCGCCAAGCGCGCCGAAGCGCTGATGACCGAGGGCGGTTCGCTGCTGACACTGACCTATTACGGCGCGGAAAAGGTGATGCCCCACTACAACGTCATGGGCGTCGCCAAGGCGGCACTCGAGGCCAGCGTGCGCTACCTCGCGGTTGATCTCGGCGCCAAGAAGATCCGCGTCAATGCGATTTCCGCCGGCCCGATCAAGACGCTTGCCGCCTCCGGCATCGGCGACTTCCGCTACATCCTGAAGTGGAACGAATACAATTCGCCGCTGAAGCAGACCGTCACGCAGGAGGAAGTCGGTGATTCCGGCGTCTATTTCCTGTCCGACCTGTCGCGTGGCGTCACCGGCGAGGTGCACCATGTCGATTCCGGTTATCACGTCGTCGGCATGAAGGCGGTCGACGCGCCCGATATTTCGACGGTCAAGGATTAGTTCTCTCCGCCCGTCCCGGCCCTGGCCCGATCTCCGGAGAGCTGATGTACCCGCTGGTTTATATCGTGCGCCACGGCCAGACCGCGTGGAACGCCGAGTTCCGGCTTCAGGGCCAGGCCGACACCGATCTCAATGCTCTCGGCCGCGAACAAGCGACCGAAAACGGGCGTCGGCTGGCCGAACTCATCGGCGATCCCAACGAGTTCGACTTCGTCGCCAGTCCGATGAGACGGACGCGCGAAACCATGGAGCGCGTTCGCGCCGCGATGCGGCTCGATCCGCTCGCCTATCGAACCGATGCCAGGCTCATCGAAGTCAATTTCGGTGATTGGCAGAGTTTTACCTTCGCCGAACTCGAGACGCAATCACCCGGGGCGAGCCGGTCGCGCGCCCTGGACAAATGGAATTTTCAGCCACCCGGCGACGGTGCGGAAAGCTACCAGATGCTGCTCGAACGGGTGAAGCCCTGCTTCGATGAAATGAAGCGCAGGACGATCTGTGTCACGCATGGCGGCGTCATGCGCACCCTGTTTCGTTTCGTACTTGATATGGCCGAGGACGAGGCGGCGAACCTGGAGATACCGCAGGATCGCGTGCTCAGGCTGCAGGGCAAATGCCTGGAGTGGCTGTAGCGGTCCTGGCTATGATCGCCTTCATGGAGATCGGTTCGCAAGGTTCGTGGGGAAATTCCCAGAGCCGCCCGATCGCTCGCTTTTATTGAATCGTGCTCGACGAGAGTGGCTTTGCGCCGCGGCGCCTATATGTTCGCCGCATCACCCTCGACATTGGTGCGGCCGCTGTCGCGAGCAGTAGCGTCAGCCACCTAAGGCCCCAGATCGGCGAGGTGCGGACAGCGGCGCGCCACCAGCGCCGATAATCCGGTATATCGACAAGGCTGTTCCATGGTTTGCTGACGCCGGAGAAATGTAACAGCCAAGGATCGCGCCGCTGCAGTGTCGCGGCAGCCATGTCGGCGTAGTGGCGGCGTGGTTCCCGCTCAAGGAACCAGACCATGGTGTTCCAGCGCGGATCCAGGAGAACAATGCGGCCTCGGAGCAGCAGATTTATTGCGTCCTGATCACGCCAGCGGAACCTATGCGGGTGATCAAGCAAAAGTTGCCCCGCCCGCTCGCCGAACCATTCGTGGCGAAGTGTGGCAAGGTCAAGCAGCAGTATCCCGGAGTTGACATAAGTGAAGTTGTCAGGGTCCCAGCCGAGCGCGTCGCGGACATGGAGCACATGGTCGAGCCGACCGGTAATCGCCTCCTCAGCCAGGGCCGCGTGCAGGCCCAAATCCTGTACCGCACCGGCCACGGCACCGCCAAGATCGGTGGCGAGCAGCGGTCGGATATCGGCTACCGCAAGGATGTCCGCGTCGAGATAGAGCACGCGATCCAAGTTCGGGAGGAACTCGCCGAGTTGCAGCCGCAGCAAAGCCGCGGGCGTAACGTGATCGAACAGCGCTATATCTCGAAACCGGTTCTCGACGTAATGAGTGCGCAGGCGATGTGGGCTTACCCGTAGCGCTTCCAGGCGCCGGGACCGGCGGCTGGGTGGCTCACCGTAAAATACATGAAACGTCAGCGGGGGCCCGGGCGAGAGGTGTGCCAGCACCGAAGCAATCGTTACCGCCGCTTGGTCGACATTTCCACCGTCGACACACAGGGCGACGTCGAGACAGGTGGTCATCTTGATCCGACCCAACCAAGGGCTCCCATCTGATCGCTAGAACCAGCGCGGGCTGCGTACCCGATTCGGGTTTCTCCCGGAAAGTGCCGGAGGAGCCGCACAGCCAACCTTGTCAGTAGGCAAAGTAGACGTCCCAGACAAACTGCTCGCCAATGCCGAAAGGAACATCAAGGCTCTCTGGGACGCGGTCGGCGCCGCCGGCCAATGCAACCGTCCGGGCTCGGCGAAACCCTGAGCACTCTCGATATTAGCCCGAATTGGCTGGGAAGAAGCCTTAGTTCGTGTCGCTGTCACCCGGCAACTGCATGTCGGTCACGACGTTTTCGCCATTGGTGACGTCATAAGCGATGACGATATCCATGCCTGGCTTCAGCGAATCGAGATCGGTTTCGGCATTGAGCTTGTAGGATTTGCCGTCGTCCAGCGTCAGGGTCAGCGCATCCTTGTCGACCTTCTTGATCAGGCCTTCGGTCTGGCCGGCAAAGGCGGCGGTGGAAAGCAGCAGCGTGGCGGCAACAGCGCCAATCAGGATACGCATGATCGTCCTCTTTGGTCATTGCGCCGGCCTGGGTGGCGGCGGGTCCTCAACGGCGAATGGAAGAAAGCAGAAACCAGCCGAATGTGTCAAAACTTAAACGGCGGGGATGACAGTTTGACCACTGTGGAAAACGCCAATAGAAGGCTGGCTTCAGCCGGCTGCGATGCCGGGCAGGGCGCTTTTCCATGTCTCACAACACGTTCGGCCATCTTTTCCGCGTCACCACCTGGGGCGAGAGCCACGGCGCAGCGCTCGGTTGCGTGGTCGATGGTTGTCCGCCGGGCATCCGCTTCACGCGCGACGAAATCCAGGCCGAACTCGACAAGCGCCGTCCGGGCCAGTCGCGCTTCGTCACCCAGCGCCGCGAACCGGACGAGGTGAAGATCCTCTCGGGCTTCGTCCTCGACGAGGACGGCGCCACGATGATCACCACCGGCACGCCGGTGTCGATGCTGATCGAGAACGTCGATCAGCGCTCGAAAGACTATGGCGAGATCGCCCGCCAGTTCCGGCCGGGCCATGCCGACTACACCTACGACGTCAAATACGGCATACGCGACTATCGCGGCGGCGGCCGCTCCTCGGCGCGCGAGACGGCGGCCAGGGTCGCCGCCGGCGCGCTCGCCCGCAAGGTGGTGCCGGGCATGGTGGTGCGCGGTGCATTGGTGTCGATGGGCGAAAAGTCGATCGATCGCGCCAACTGGAACTGGAATTTCATCGGCGATGCCGAGAACCCGTTCTTTACCCCGGATCCGGCTTCCGTGCCCGTCTTCACGCAGTATCTCGACGGCATCCGCAAGGCCGGCTCCTCGGTCGGCGCGGTGATCGAGGTCGTCGCCGATGGTGTGCCTCCTGGCCTCGGCGCGCCGATCTACGCCAAGCTCGACCAGGACATCGCGTCCGGCCTGATGTCGATCAACGCCGTGAAGGGCGTCGAGATCGGCAATGGTTTCGAGGCCGCCCGCATCACCGGTGAACAGAATGCCGACGAGATGCGCATGGGCAATGACGGCAATCCGGTCTTCCTGTCCAACAACGCCGGCGGCATCCTGGGCGGCATATCGACCGGCCAGGCGATCGTCGCGCGCTTCGCCGTCAAGCCGACCTCGTCGATCCTGACGCCGCGCAAATCGATCGACAAGGACGGCAACGACGTGGAGGTGATGACCAAGGGGCGCCACGACCCCTGCGTCGGCATCCGAGCCGTGCCGATCGGCGAGGCGATGGTCGCCTGCGCCATCGCCGACCATTATCTGCGGCATCGAGGACAGACAGGGAAGGGGAGTAGGGGAGTAGAGGAGCAGGGGAAATAAATTTCACCCTTAGCCCGACCAGGCAAATTCTTTCCTTTTCCCTATTCCCTTGCTGCCCTATTCCCCTACTCCCTTGCGAGCGAAGCGAGCGCACTATGCCTTACGACCAGAAGAAGATCGTCGAAGCCATCCGCGCCTTCGAGCGCGGCGAGATCGTCGTCGTCATGGATGATGACGGACGCGAGAACGAGGGCGACCTGATCGTCGCCGCCGTCCACTGCACGCCCGAGAAGATGGCCTTCATCGTGCGCAACACCTCCGGAATCGTCTGCACGCCGATGCCGCGCGAGGAAGCCAAGCGGCTCAACCTGCAGCCGATGGTCGCAGACAATGATTCCGCGCACACCACCGCCTTCACCGTCAGCGTCGACTTCAAGCATGGCACGACGACAGGCATTTCGGCCGACGACCGCACGCTGACCGTCCGCAACCTTGCCAATGGTAATGTCGGCGCCTCCGATTTCGTCCGCCCCGGCCACATCTTCCCACTCATCGCGCGCGAGGGCGGCGTCCTGATGCGCTCGGGCCATACCGAGGCGGCTGTCGATTTGTGCAAGCTCGCCGGCCTGCCGCCGATCGGTGTCATTTCCGAACTGGTCAATGACGACGGCACGGTCAAGCGCGGCCCGCAGGTGCAGGCTTTCGCCGAAGAACATGGCCTCAAGCAGGTTTCGGTGGCCGATCTCATTGCCTATCGGCAGCGCAAGGAAACGCTGGTCGAGCGCGTCGCCTGCTCCGACATCGACACGCTCGGCGGCAAGGCGCAGGTCTTCACCTACACGCTGCCCTGGGACACGATGCACCATGTCGCCGTCGTCTTCGGCGATATCCGTGACGGCGAGGACGTGCCTGTGCGGCTGCATTCCGAGGATGTGGTGACCGACGTGTTCGGCACCAGCCACCGGCTCGACGGCATCATGAAGGCGATGGGCGAGCGCAAGCGCGGCGTCATCGTCTATCTCAGAGAGGGCTCGGTCGGCGTCGCGCATCAGGAGCGCAAGCGCCCCGCGTCGGGCGACCGCGAGGATCACGAAGAGGCGCGCCGGCGCGAGAGCGAATGGCGCGAGATCGGCCTAGGCGCGCAAATCCTGAAGGATCTCGGCATTTCTTCCATCAACCTGATCGCTTCGCGCGAGCGCCATTACATCGGCCTCGAGGGCTTTGGCATCCACATCGCCAAGACCGAGATTCTGTAGCGGGCCAACACCTTCGCGACGTCGTCATCCACGGGTCTGCGCTCCGCCGCGCGTCGCTTCGCCCGTGGATGACGATGTCGCCTAGGCCAAACGTATATGCGCTGATCATCGGACGGCTAGCCGTCACTCCGCCGGGATAGCCGCCTCGCATCCTGCCAACTCGCATTCGTGGGTGGCGAGGCTGCGCTGGCCGAGCAGCACCGTGACCAGCGCGATAACGCCTGATGCAACCGAAACCCAGAACCCGTTCTGCGCGCCGAACGCATCCACCACCGCGCCGGCGGCGAAGGAACCGAGCGCCATGCCGATGCCGATGCCGGTCATCACCCAGGTGATGCCTTCAGTCAGCATCGCTTCCGGCACGTGCCGTTCGATCAGGCCGAAGGCGGTGATGAAGGTCGGCGAGATTGCCACGCCGCTGATGAACACGGTCAGCGCCAGCAGCGGCACCGTACCGGCGGTGAGCGGCAGCAGCGTGCCAAGCGCGACCAGGGCGACCGCGATTGCCAACTGGCGTTGCAGCGGCGCTTGCAGGTTGAGGGCACCGACGATGATGCCGAGCACGAACGACCCCAGCGCATAGACGCCGATGACGAGGCTGGCGGCGCCCGGCTGGCCAAATTCCTTGGTGATGGCCACGGTGCTCACCTCCGTCGTGGCGAAGGTCGCGCCGATGAAAATCAGGGCAAGGGTGATGATCTGCACCGGCCGCAGCCTTATTGCCGAACCGCTCGTGGCGCGATCCACCGGCCGCACCTGCGGTTCGGTCGACCGCTGCAGGATGAAAGCCGTTGAACCGATGGCGAGGAGCACGGTGCTGACCAGAACGCCGGCTTCAGGAAAGAGGCCTGCACTGAGGCCCACCGACAGCGACGCGCCGGCGATATAGACCAGTTCGTCCGCCGCCGATTCGAAGGCGAAAGCGGTGTTCATCTGCGGCCGTCCCCGGAAAATCTCGGTCCAGCGCGCGCGCACCATTGCCGGCATGCTGGGCATGGCCGCGGCTGCCAGTGCCGAGGCGAACAGCGTCCAGACCGGCCAATCCTGATTGGCCGCCGCGATGAGAACCGCGAAGGCGATCACGGTGATGATGGTGGTGGGGACCACGATGCGTGTCTGGCCCAGACGGTCCACCAACCTTGATATCTGCGGCGCCACGAAAGCATTGCCTAGCGCGAAAGTCGCCGAGACAGCACCCGCCAGCCAGTATTCGCCACGCGTCTGCGACAGCATCGCGACGATGCCGATCGGCGCCATGGCGATCGGCAGGCGCGCCAGGAAGCCGGCGGCCGCAAAGCCTTTGGCTCCGCGGGCCCGGAAGATTTCGGAGTAAGGGTTATGCATGATCCGGTTCCTCGACAAAAGGCGATCTGATAATTACATACGATACGTATGAGTGTTAAATAGACCATACGTCGCGTATGTCAATTGGCATACGGAGCGTATGTGGATAGGACCAGAGCATGCACCGACCACGCAAGGAGATGATCGCTGAGACACGAGCCAAGCTGATCGCCGCGGCGCGTCAGGCTTTCGGCACTATCGGCTATTCCGAAGCATCGATGGACGATTTCACCGCATCGGCCGGGCTGACTCGCGGCGCCCTCTATCATCACTTCGGCGACAAGAAAGGCCTGCTGGAGGCGGTTATCGCTGAAATCGATGCGGAAATGGCCGCCCGGGTGAATGAGGTTGCGTCACGGGCGCCGACCCGCTGGCAGCATTTCGTCGACGAATGCACGACCTATATCGAAATGGCGCTGGAGCCGGAAATCCAGCGCATCATGTTCCGGGATGGCCCGGCCGTGCTGGGCGACCCGGCGCAATGGTCGAATGCCAGTGCATGTGTCGGTTCAATGACCGATCATCTAATCGCGCTGCAGGGGGAAGGGGTGGTCGTCCCCGGTGTCGACCCGGAGTCGGCAGCGCGGCTGATCAACGGGGCGAGCAGTCAGGCCGCGCAGCGCATCGCCAATGCGAAGGATCCCGAGGCGACGTCGAGGATGGTTGTGGCGGCGTTCAAGCAATTGCTCGAAGGCCTGCTGAAAAAGCCGCAAGCGCGGTCAAGCTGAACCGCCATGGCGGGACGCCACCGCCCGCAATTGACAACAGCCGGTTTGAGCGCATCCTCCCCCAGCCATCTCTGAGGGGGAGAATCGGGCATGTGGGATTTCGATATCGGCAGGTCGGTGTCCATCATGGTGCGGACCTGGCCCTTCATTGTCTTTCGCATGATCGTCTATTTCGGCATCACGCTGGCCTACATCATGGCCACCGGCACCGGTGCCTCGGTCGGTTATGGCGTCGGCCATATCTCCACCGATCCGGACGGCCCGTTGTCCTTTGCCCTGTGGGGCGGCGTGGTCGGCTTTGGCGTCGTCTCGATCGCCGTCTACTGGCTGCGCGAATACATCCTCTATGTCGTCAAGGCCGGCCACATCGCCGTCATGGTGCATCTGATCGACGGTCATGACGTTCCCGACGGCCAGAACCAGATCGCCTACGCGAAACAGGTCGTGACCGAGCGTTTCGCCGAGGCGAACATCCTTTTCGTCGTCGACCAGCTGGTCAAGGGCGCCATCCGCGCCATCACCGGCCTGCTCGGCGGCGTCGCCGCCTTCCTGCCCATTCCTGGCCTCAGCGGCCTTGTCGCCTTCCTCAACACGCTGATCCGCCTGTCGCTGACCTATGTCGACGAGATCATCCTCGGCTACAACATTCGCATCAACTCGTCCTCGCCCTTCGAAACCGCGCGCCAAGGCGTCGTGCTCTACGCCCAGAACGGCAAGATCATGGTCAAGAACGCCGTCTGGCTGGCGGTCATCATGTGGGGCGTGTCGTTTGTGATCTTCCTGCTGATGCTGGCGCCGGCCGCCGCCATTCTTTACGTCATGCCCGGTCAACTCGCCGGTTGGGCCTTCGTGCTGGCGATCGTCTTTGCCTGGGCCTTCAAGGCGGCCTTTATCGAGCCCTTCGCCATCGCTTGCCTGATGCAGGTCTATTTCAAGACCATCGAAGGCCAGGTGCCCGATGCCGCCTGGGATGCCAGGCTGGCCGAAGCCTCGTCGAAGTTCAGGGAACTCAAGGACAAGGCGCTCTCCACCTTCGGCGGCTCGCGCTGGGGCACGGCCGGCGCGACGCGCTGATCGGTGGGACTCGCGGGCGCAATATCGGGGATGTTGAGGCGCGCCACCGCCGATTTGAGCGGTGCCTCTCCCTGGCCGCAAAACGTCTCGCTCATGATCAGGTCGGGCAGCGGCAGCCGTCGTCCCCAGCCATGCGTTTCAAGATCCGGTTTCGGTGCGAACTCCGAGACACGGCCGACGCAGAGATAGGCGATCGGCGTTACATGGTCGGGAATGGCCAGCAGCCGTTTCAACGCCTCGGCCTCGATGATGCTGACCCAGCCGACGCCAACACCCTCGGCACGTGCCGCCAGCCAGAAATTCTGCACCGCGCAGACCGTGCTGAAGAGGTCCATCTCCGGATTGTGCCAGCGTCCAAGCGGCGAGCCTTTCGAGCGTTCGCGGTCGCAGGTGATGCAGATGTTGAGCGCGCCTTCGCAAATGCCTTCGAGCTTGAGCTTGCGGTACAGCGCCCGCCTTTCTTTTTCGATAGCCGGCAGCTCCTGTTCTCGCGCGGCCAGGAACAGGTCGCGCACCTCAGCCCGCCGCTGCCCGTCGCGGATGACGATGAAGTTCCAGGGCTGCATGAAGCCGACCGACGGCGCGTGATGGGCGGCAAGCAGCAGCCGCGCCAGGACGTCGTCATCGATCGCCTCCGATGTAAAATGGCTGCGGACGTCGCGCCGCGTGAACATGGCGCGATAAACCGCGTCGCGCGCTTTCTGATCGAATCCGTCGCCGACAGGAGCGGTCATGGCTTCCGGCATCGCGTGTCCCCTTGCGATTGCAATCCCTGATATCCGCCTGACCATGCGGATATCGATGCCTGCCAGGCCGGTCTTCTGGCTCGGGATCAACCCGCCTCCGGTGCCTTCCCGTCATCGACAGTGGCATTTACCGGCGCGGTCCCCCTTACAGCGTTGGGCACGCCACGGAATTCAACCGTGTTCCCGATTCTCCCGCCACAAATCGACCGGCGGGCACCAGGCAGGTCCCCACCTTACGCCGAAGTGCCGGCGACGCCAATGCCCGTAGCGACACTACGAGACGCGGACGTGATTTTCCCCAGCGATCAAAGCGCGGCGCATGGTCATTGAGGCGCCGGGGCACTAGATAGGGGGACATGGCCACCCGTCTCTATACACACCCGATCTTTCTCGAACACATCACCCCGCCCGGTCACCCCGAGCGGCCGGATCGCCTGCGCGCCATCGAGCGCGTGCTCGACGACGAAGCTTTTGCCGCGCTCGACCGCGTCGAGGCATCTAAAGGCGACGAGGCGACGATCCTCTACGCGCATCCCGCCGATTTCGTCGCGCGTGTCCGCGCCGCCATCCCCGACGAGGGCATAGCCCGCATCGATGCCGACACCACCGCCAGCCCGAAAAGCTGGCAGGCGGTCATCACCGCGATCGGTGCCGCCAACGCCGCCGTCGACGACGTCTTCGCGGGCCGTGCCGACAATGTCTTCGTCGCGGCCCGACCGCCCGGCCATCACGCCGAAAAGACCACGGCGATGGGCTTCTGCTTCTTCAACACAGCGGCGATCGCTGCCCGGTATGCGCAGAAGAAGCATGGCGCCGAACGTGTCGCCGTCGTCGACTGGGACGTGCATCACGGCAACGGCACGCAGGACATTTTCTGGGACGATCCCTCGGTGCTCTATTGCTCGACGCACCAGATGCCGCTCTACCCCGGCACCGGCGCGAAGACCGAGACCGGCGCCGGAAACATCGTCAACGCGCCACTGGCGCCGCAAACCGGCAGCGAGGTGTTTCGCGACGCCTTCCTGTCGCGCGTGCTGCCGTCGATCGACAATTTCGCGCCCGACCTGATCATCATTTCGGCCGGCTTCGACGCGCATCATCGCGATCCCCTGGCCGAGATCAATCTGACCGAGGACGATTTCGACTGGGCGACCGGCCAGCTCATGCAGCGCGCCGCTCGCCACAGCGGCAACCGGCTCGTCAGCCTGCTCGAGGGCGGCTACGATCTGCAGGGATTGGCATTTTCGGTCGCCGCCCATGTCGGGCGACTGATGAAAGGATGAATGATGAGCGGTGAGATCAACGAAGACGTCAAGGCGATGAGCTTCGAACAGGCGCTCGACGCGCTGGAGAAGATCGTCGATGACCTGGAGCGTGGCGACGTGCCGCTCGACCAGTCGATCCGCATCTACGAGCGCGGTGAGGCGCTGAAGGCGCATTGCGACCGGCTGCTGAAGGCTGCCGAGGACAAGGTCGAGAAGATCAGGCTGTCGCGCGACGGCAAGCCGGTCGGAACCGAGCCGCTCGACGCTGACTGACGCCGCTCGCCAACGACGCGCTTGCCTCACCGGCTTTTGGACACGATCATGATTGAGGATAAGGCTCGTCCCGATTGAAAAGGTTCCAGAGGAGGTTTGGAAACGATGTGCAGAAACATCAAGACCCTGTTCAATTTTGATCCGCCGGCAACCAATGACGAAGTCCGCGACGCGGCGCTCCAGTTTGTCCGCAAGCTGAGCGGGAGGACGCGGCCGTCCGCCAAGAACCAGCATGCGTTCGATCACGCGGTCGAGGCTATCGCGGCGGCGGCACGCGAGCTGCTTGATACGCTCGAGACCCACCAGCATCCGCGCAACCGGGAAGAGGTGGCGGCCAAATTGCGGGCGAAGGCGGCTATCCGGTTTGCCTGACGCGGCCAAGGCCGCTGACAAGGAGAGTTCATGAGCTTCTTTCCCGGTAAAGATCCTGAAGCCGGTGATGCCTTTGCCAGCGACCAGCTCGAGCTGATGGTCATCCCCAACGCCAAGGATATTGGCGGCTTCGAGGTGCGCCGCGCCTTGCCGACCGCCAAGAGAAGGCTGGTCGGGCCATTCATCTTTTTCGACCGTATGGGCCCGGCCATCCTGCGGGCGGGCCAGGCGCTCGATGTCCGTCCGCATCCGCATATCGGCCTCTCGACCGTGACCTATCTGTTCGACGGCAGGATCAGGCACCGCGATTCGCTCGGCACCGAAATGGTCATCGAGCCCGGTGACGTGAACCTGATGACGGCTGGTCGCGGCATTGTCCATTCCGAGCGCACGCCGCAGGAACTGCGCGGCGCGCCAATGTCGATCTCCGGCCTGCAGACCTGGCTGGCGCTGCCCGACGGCAAGGAAGAGGTCGCACCGGTGTTCGAGAACACCGCTGCGCTTCGACTTCCCGAAATCGACGCCGAAGGCGTCAGCGGCCGCGTCGTCATCGGCGATTTCCAGGGGTTGCGGTCTCCGGTGCGGGCGGATTCCGAGACGCTTTACGCCGATTTGCGGCTGAAGCCCGGCGCCAGCGTCAAAATCCCGGCCGACGCCGAAGAGCGCGCCATCTATACGCTGGAGGGCGAGGTCTCGATTTCGGGCGACGTGTTTCCGGCCGAGCGCATGCTGGTGTTCAAGCCCGGTGACGAGATCGTCATATCGTCGCAAGCCGGTGCGCATTTCATGCTGTTCGGCGGCGCCTCGCTCGGTTCGAAGCGCTACATCTGGTGGAATTTCGTTTCCTCGTCCAAGGAGCGCATCGAACAGGCCAAGCAGGAATGGAAGACCGGCCGCTTCGACATCGTTCCTGGCGACCAGCAAGAGTTCATTCCGCTGCCGGAAGGCTGAGCGGGTCGGTGAGAGGCTGACGGTCCGCGTCACCGACACGCATTTACTTTCGCCGGACGGCGGCCTATCCCGCCGATGAACAGAAAGTCTGGGTGCCCGTGAACGCAACGCCGCATACGCCGCTTCTCGACAAGGTCCGCGTGCCGGCCGACCTGCGCACGCTGGCCGAGGGCGAATTGCCGCAACTGGCATCCGAGCTTCGCGCCGAACTGGTCGACGCGGTGTCCCGCACCGGCGGCCATCTGGGTGCCGGCCTCGGCGTGGTCGAACTTACGGTGGCGCTGCATTATGTCTTCAACACGCCCGGTGACCGGCTGATCTGGGATGTCGGCCACCAGGCCTATCCGCACAAGATCCTGACCGGCCGGCGGGACCGGATCCGCACCTTGCGCCAGGAAGGTGGCCTGTCGGGCTTCACTCGCCGCGCCGAGAGTGAGTACGACCCGTTCGGCGCTGCTCACTCCTCGACATCGATATCGGCCGGCTTGGGCATGGCCGCCGCCCGCGACCTCTCCGGCGGCCGCAACAACGTCATCGCCGTCATCGGCGATGGCGCCATGTCGGCCGGCATGGCCTATGAAGCGATGAACAATGCCGGCGCGCTCGATGCCCGGCTCATCGTCATCCTCAACGACAATGACATGTCGATCGCCCCGCCGACCGGCGCCATGAGCGCCTATCTAGCGCGGCTCGCCTCTGGCAAGGCCTATGTCGGCCTGCGCGATTTCGGCAAGAAGCTGACCTCTTATCTCGGCAAGCGCGCCGATCGCGCCATCACCCGGGCGGTCGAGCATGCGCGCGGCTACGTCACCGGCGGCACTTTGTTCGAGGAGCTCGGCTTCTACCATATCGGCCCAATCGACGGGCACAATCTGGAGCACCTGATCCCGGTGCTGAAGAACGTTCGCGACAACGGAAAAGGCCCCGTCCTGATCCATGTCGTCACCCAGAAGGGCAAGGGCTATGCGCCGGCGGAAGCCGCCACCGACAAATACCACGGCGTCAACAAGTTCGACATCATCACCGGCGCGCAGGCCAAGGCACCGGCCAATGCTCCCGCCTACACCAAGGTGTTCGCCGAAAGCCTGATCAGCGAAGCCCGCGAGGACGACCGCATCGTCGCCGTCACCGCCGCCATGCCGACCGGCACCGGCCTCGACCTGTTCGGCGAGGTATTTCCGACCAGAACCTTCGATGTCGGTATCGCCGAACAGCATGCGGTGACCTTTGCCGCCGGCCTGGCGACGGAAGGCTACAAGCCCTTCGCGGCGATCTATTCGACCTTCCTGCAGCGCGCCTACGACCAAGTCGTCCATGACGTCGCGATCCAGAAACTGCCGGTGCGTTTCCCCATCGACCGCGCCGGCTTCGTCGGCGCCGACGGCGCCACCCATTGCGGCGCCTTCGACACCACCTTCCTGGCTAGTCTGCCGGGCTTCGTCGTGATGGCGGCGGCCGACGAGGCGGAATTGCGCCATATGGTGCGCACCGCCGCCAGCTATGACGACGGGCCGATCGCCTTCCGCTATCCGCGCGGCAATGGCGTCGGCGTCGACATGCCGGAGCGTGGCGTCATGCTCGAGATCGGCAAGGGCCGCATCGTCAGGGAGGGCACCAAGGTCGCCCTGCTGTCCTTCGGCACGCGCCTGCAGGATTGTCTTGTAGCGGCGGAAGAACTCGGCGCGGCCGGTCTTTCCACCACGGTCGCCGATGCCCGCTTCGCCAAGCCGCTCGATGAGGACCTGATCCGCCGGCTGGCCCGCTCGCACGAGGTGCTGGTGACGGTCGAGGAGGGCGCCATCGGCGGCTTCGCCAGCCATGTGTTGCAGTTCCTCGCCCATGAAGGACTGCTGGAAAGTGGTCTCAAAGTGCGCCCGCTGGTGCTGCCCGACGTCTTCACCGACCATGCCAAGCCGGAAAAGATGTATGCCGATGCCGGGCTCGACGCCGCCGGTATCGTGCGCACCGTTTTCACTGCGCTCGGCCACACGGCCCGCGCGCAGCGCGCTTGAATCAAAATCGCGCCCAGCGCGCCTGAATCAAAATCTGAACGGCTTGAATCGGTTTGCCGGCTTGATTTCGTAGCGCATTGTTAACGCTGCCGTTTGGCGTTTCGCTTACCCTGTCCCTTGGCCGTTTTTCAACGGCGCCGTGCTAGATCACGGCCAGGCAGGGAGACAAAATCAATGAAGATGCTTTTGTGCGGCGGGGCACTTTTGGCCGTGATGGTCGTGCCTGCCGCCGCCGAAACGGCCTACGACCGTAATCTTGAAAAGGCCGCGATGGGCATCGTCGCCGGCAAGATGGGCGATATTCGCGGCGGCTTTTCCTTCAGGCAGGTGCCGAAGTTCGTCGTCGTTCCGGACACCGCACCTCGGCCCGCTGTTACGACCGAGCGTCCGCGCGAACAGGCTTCGGGCAACAGGGACGATGGTTTGTCCCCAGCTGTCGAACGCCAGGGTTCACGCACGATCTTCTAGAACCACATATCGCGTACGCAGCGACCATCGCGTGGCAGATCGTCGTAGGAGTCGAGGCCATCGAAATGGTCGATCGGCAGATCGGCGACGGCTTCGGGCGGCGCCAGCCGGACGTTGACGGCCATGCGTCTTCGACCCGAGGCGCTGGCGCGCAGTCCGCGCCAGCCGAGCACGCAGGCGCATGTCGGGCAGAACAGGATTTCCAGCGACGGATCGTCCTTTCCAGCGCGCGTGTAGCTGGCCGTCGGCCCCGAAACCCGAATGCGTTCATCGACATAATCATAGGCCCAGAGCGTGCCATAGCGGCGGCAAAGCGTGCAGTTGCAGGCAGTCACCGGACCGGGATCGCCTTCCAGGGTCCAGTGGGCCGCGCCGCAGTGGCAGGTTCCCGTCAGCATTCGTTCTCCTCGGGTTCGACGATGGAGGCTCTCCTCGACGACCATTCTGCTGGATCCGACGCGATGCGCGCAAGCCGCGGCCAAGCTCGCTGCTCCAGCCGTTCACGTCCGACGTCACCTTGTTCCGTGTAATGTCCTTGCCTTCATCGCGGGCTTTCGTCAGAGAAGGCCGATGAATTCACCTCTGCCAGCCAGCACACGCCAGCGGCTCGACGACCTGCTCGTCCAGCGTGGGCTGTTTGCCAGCCGTTCGCGCGCCCGCGACGCGGTCGAGCGCGGCACGGTGACGGTCGACGGCGCGATTGCCCGCAAACCCGGCCAGAACGTTTCGCCGCAATCCCTTGTTGTCATCGACGATCCGGCGCAAACCTATGTCTCGCGCGCGGCGCTCAAACTGATCGGCGGGCTAGACCATTTCGGCCTCGACCCCGCAGGCCGCGAAGCCCTCGACATCGGCGCCTCGACCGGCGGGTTCACACAGGTGTTGCTCGAACGCGGCGCGTCCCACGTCACGGCCATCGATGTCGGCCACGGCCAGATGCATCCCGATGTCGGCGGTGATCCGCGCGTAACGGTGATCGAAGGGCTGAATGCCCGCGATTTGACAATCGCCGGTCTTGGTGGCCGAAGCCCGGATTTCATCGTTTCCGATGTCAGCTTCATCTCGCTGAAACTGGCGCTGCCGCCGGCACTTGCTCTTGCGAAGCCCGGTGCCGGGGCGATCTTTCTGGTCAAACCGCAATTCGAGGCCGGTCGCGAGGCGATCGGCAAGGGCGGCCTGTTGAAAGATCCCTTCGATGCGGCCCGTGTCGCCGGCCTGCTGCGGGATTGGCTGGATGCCGTTGGCGGCTGGCGCTCGCTCGGCCTGCATTTGTCGCCCATCGAAGGTGGCGACGGCAATCGCGAATTCCTGCTCGGTGGGGTCAAGGATCGATGAGCACGCGCTTCACCATCAGGAAACTCGGAGCTCAAGGCGACGGCATCGCCGAAACCGAAAGCGGCGATCTGTTCATTCCCTTCACGCTGCCCGGCGAGACCGTCACCGCCGCACGCGAACGGGATCGCGCCACGCTGATGGCGGTGCTGGAGGCTTCGCCGCTGCGCATCGAACCCGCCTGCCGCCATTTCACCGAGTGCGGCGGCTGCGCCCTCCAGCATCTGGAAGCCGAGGCTTATCGGCAGTGGAAGCGCGAGAAGGTGGTGCATGCGTTGAAGGGCAAGGGCATCGATTGCGACATCGGCGCGTTGGTTGCCTGTGCGCCGCACTCGCGGCGCCGTGTCGTGCTTGCCGCCCGGCGCGCCGATGCGGGCATGCTGCTCGGCTTCAATCGCCATCTGTCGCCGGAAATCATCTCTATATCCGAATGTCCGATCTCGCTGCCCGAGATCGTCGCCGCGCTCGGCCCGTTGAAAGCGCTGGCAGAATTGATATGCGCCACCACCAAATCGTTCCGGATGGCGGTCACCGTGACGGGCTCCGGCCTCGACATCGCGGTGCATGACTCCGGCAAGCTCGGCGAACACCAGCGCCGCATCGCCTCCAATTTTGTCCTTGCGCAGGGCTTTGCCAGACTGTCCATCGACGACGAGATCGTCATCGAGCCAAGAAAACCCGTGGTCATGTTCGGCAGCGTCGCGGTCGCCGTGCCGCCGGGCGCCTTCCTTCAGGCGACCGAGGCGGCCGAACAGACCATGGCCGAGATCGTCGGCGGACATCTATCGCGGGCCAAGAAGGTCGCCGATCTCTTTGCCGGTTGCGGCAGCTTTGCCTTGCGGCTGGCCGCGAAATCGGAAGTCCATGCGGTCGAGGGCGATGCGGCCGCACTGTCGGCGCTCGACCGGGGGTCGCGCTTCGCCACCGGGCTCAAGCGGGTGACGGGCGAGCGCCGCGACCTGTTTCGCCGGCCGCTGACCTTTAAGGAGTTGAATCTCTTCGACGGGCTTGTCTTTGATCCGCCGCGCGCCGGAGCCGAGGATCAGTCGAAGCAGATCGCCCGCTCGGATGTCCCGTTCGTTGCCGCGGTGTCCTGCAACCCGGTGACGCTGGCTCGCGACCTGCGCATCCTTATCGATGGCGGCTACACGCTGAAGAGCGTGACGCCGATCGATCAGTTCCTGTGGTCGCCGCATGTCGAGGCCGTCGCCCTGCTGGAAAAGCCCAGGCGGAGGCGCTGACATCCGATCACATTCGCTTGAGACCGGGCAATCCGGCCCATCCCGTCCGAAAGGCGCCGGAATGATGCCGCAAAGCCGCCTTGTTGCGCCAGCCTAGTCGGGCGGTCCTGCGGGGGGTGAAACCGAAGACCAACAATACCGCGCCGCTCAATGGCCAGATCGCGGCCAATGGCAAACTCAAAAAACGTCAAGGCGCAGGCGGCCCGGATGCCACGGATGGGACAGGTATCGGACAGAGCAAGGGGCCAAAGTTCCACAAGCTGCCGGCCAACGGCGGACCGGCGGGCGACAAGGTCTCGAGCGGCAATCCGCACCGCCAGCTCAAGCAGCAGGCACAGATGGTTTCGAGACCAGAAGCCTGAATTCCACGCCGCCCAGATGCGGCGGCAGCGCCGGCACGGCAAAAGCAGCAGCGCGAGCCAGGCAAGAAGCCGCCCTGCGGACATCCCAATGAGCCGGCCTGCAAGAGGTAACACGGCTCGAACCCCGACCGTGCCGCGCGACACACGCTCACATCACAACTGCGTGGTCGGCCGTGGTCTCGATTGCGCGGCCCGTTGGCCTGCTGTTACCAGTCGATGCCGGGCGGGGCGCTCAAGGGAGTGACCATGATGAGGATTGCAAGCGTTCTGACCTCCATCGCCGTAGCCGGGTTCATCGCGACGGGAGCAGCCGCGGCGGCGACCACGGCAGCCACCACGACCACAACGGCGCCGGCCGCCACCACGGCCGCCCCCGTGAAGAAGGCGAAGACGACTGCCATGACGCCTGAGAAAACCGCGATTTCGAAGCAATGTTCAGCACTTGCGGATGCCCAGAAACTGCACGGCAAGGCACGTGAGAAATTCCGCGCCGATTGCAAGAAGAACGGCGGCAAAGCCACCTGACCGGCCGCCTTCGCGGCCGAGGTCATTGCCAGCCTGCCCTGCTGGGGCAGGCTGGTGGCATTTCGGAAAAATATAAACCAGTTTTCGTCTGAAGCCATGTCCACCCTGGACAGATCAAGCGCGGATGAGACGGTTGCGGAACCCGCTCTCGACTGTCGGAACTCGCCGCGGTTCTGACAGGCTCAGTCCACGAGCTTTGCAACAGTCTTGGAGGTTCTCGGCGTGCCGCCTCGCTGGTTGACCGACAGCCAGATATTCGGATTCTGCTGCGACTGACGTTTCAGGAAATAGTAGCCGGTCGCGTTCCATGGCCTGATTTCGTCGACCAAATTGTCGAGGACGAGATCGCCTTTGTCGGTTTTCACCGTCAGGACGGTGTGGCCTTCATTGTTGAGGTCGCGCACGACCGTCATCAGCAGCGCCTGCCGGGGAAAGCCAGCCTCCTGAAGGAGCTTGCGTTTGTAGAGTGCGTAGATCTTGCAGTCGCCTTTCCCGTCGACCGGGTAGTCCCAATGGTCCGCCATCGTGCCCCAGTGGTCGAAATTGCTGACGGGTTTGATGGAACTGTTCGCCTTCTGATTTATCCGCTTCAGGATGCGGAGGTTCCGCGCCGTCAGCTTGACGTTCGCGGCCGGCAGAGCGGGCACCTTGCACTCTTTGGGTCGGCGATGACAGAAATCGACCCACCGTAGGGGACGCTGGTGCTTCCGCCGACGGCGGCGGCGGAAGATTGCGTCGATCGCGCCTTGAACCATGTCGACTGTGCTGCCGCCGGACCGGCTTGCAGCGCCGTCGCGCCAATCAACGAAACGAAGCCAAGCACGAAAGACGAAGTCAGGACGGGCCGCATTGCCAAAACCACCACCGCAACGAGGAGCTGGTGCTGCGTCCGTGCGCAAAAGGCAGCCCAGGCAGTCAGAGACTTAACAATTTCATAATCTGGATTGTGTCCACTTCAAGGTCCCGGCCGAAATACGGGCTGGAAACGCCAGCATCTCCCCTCGCAACGCAGCACGCGTCGCGCGCTGTTCCATCCGGAAACATCACGTGGCGGCACCGAGCCTCAAACCCGGGTGCCGCCGATCGTCATCTGGTTCATCCTCAGATGCGGCTGGCCGACGCCCACGGGCACGCCCTGGCCGGCCTTGCCGCACATGCCGATACCGTTGTCGAGCTTCATGTCGTTGCCGACCATCGAGACGCGGTGCATCGCGTCCGGTCCGTTGCCGATCAGCATCGCGCCCTTGATCGGCTGCGTCACCTTGCCGTTCTCGATCATGTAGGCCTCGGTGCAGCCGAACACGAACTTGCCCGACGTGATGTCGACCTGGCCGCCGCCGAAGGAGACGGCGTAGATGCCGTTCTTGACCGAAGCGATGATTTCGTCCGGCTCCATGTCGCCCGAGGTCATGTAGGTGTTGGTCATGCGCGGCATCGGCTGATGCGCATAGCCTTCGCGCCGGCCGTTGCCGGTGGCTTTCATGCCCATCAGCCGGGCATTCTGCCGGTCCTGCATGTAGCCCACCAGCTTGCCGTCCTCGATCAGCACATTGCGGGCCGAAGGCGTGCCTTCATCGTCGACGGTGAGTGAGCCGCGCCGCTCGGGGATGGTACCGTCGTCGACGACGGTCACGCCCTTGGCGGCTACCTGCTGCCCCATCAGGCCGGCGAAGGCCGATGTCTTCTTGCGGTTGAAATCGCCTTCAAGGCCGTGGCCGACCGCTTCATGCAGCATCACACCCGGCCAGCCGCTGGACAGCACGATGTCGAAAGTGCCGGCCGGAGCCGGGATCGCCTGCAGATTGACCAGCGCTTGCCGGAGTGCCTCCTTGGCGGCGTGCTTCCAGCTATCCTCGATCAGGAAGTCGCCGAACGCTTTGCGCCCACCCATGCCATAGGAGCCGCTCTCCTGGCGGTCGCCGTCACCGACGATGACCGAGACGTTGACGCGGACCATCGGCCTGATATCGCGCACCACCTGGCCATCGGCACGCACGATCTCGACATGCTGCCAGGACGCGGCGATCGAGGCGGTCACCTGGCGCACGCGTGGATCCTCGGCGCGCAGCCAGGCATCGATTTCCTGCAGCAGCTTGGCCTTGGCCTCGAAGGAGGGCGAGGGGATCGGGTTCTCGTCGCCGTAGAGATGGCGGTTGGTGCGGGCGGGCGCGGCGGCTAGCGTACCGGAATAGCCGCCCTTGACGGTCGAGACGGCGTCGGCCGCGCGCAGCAGCGAGGCCTCGGACAGGTCGCTCGAATGTGCGTAGCCGCTGGCTTCGCCGGCGACGGCGCGCAGCCCAAAGCCCTGGTCGGTGTTGAAATTGGCGGTCTTGAGCCGGCCATTGTCGAACATCAGCGCTTCGCTCTCGCTGTATTCGAGGAAAAGCTCGCCGTCGTCGGCACCCTTGATGGTGTCGGCGACGATCTGCTTGATGCGGTCGTCTGAAATGTCGAATTGGCCGATCAGGCTGTTCATGGCGCGTCCGTCCGTGGGATGATTGCTTTCCCCCGATGTAGGCGTGAAGCCGCGCCCGCACAATCGGCAATGGAGATCAGCGCCGACGAATGACACCCGTCCGCTGAGCACAAGGCATGCGCCTGGAATCGGCAAAAGCCGGGGCAAGGCCCGATTCAGCGCGAAGCCGCGATCAGGGCAGGGCGGCGAAGCCTTCGGCGAAACCCTTGAGGTCGACGGGAATGCCGATACCCTCTTCCGGGGTCTGGAAGACGATGAAGGTCGCCGACGTGCCGGTCTTCAGCGTGTCGAGCAGCGGCTTTTCGAGAATGACCTCGGCATAGCAGCCGTCCTGGAAGCAGCGCACGAAATAGGCGCGGCCGATATCCTTGCCGTCGACATTGAGGCCAAGCCCGTTCGGCAGGAGCACGCCGAGCGGCGCCAGCACGCGCAGGATCTCGGCCTTGTTGTCGGCGGTGCGCAGCACGACGACCGAAAGCCCCATCTCCGGCCGATCCTCGGCGACGACGTTCTGCATCATCACGCATTGTTCCGAGGTGGCGCCGGCCGGCGTGTCGCAGATGATCGACCACGCGCCATGCGTCGACTTGACCGTGCCGCTCGGCTGGGCGGCATTGGCCTGGCCGGTGACGGACAGGCCGGCACAGGAGACGGCGGCGAGAACGGCGATCTTCGCCAAGGTTCTCGAAAGCCCGGTTCTCGACAGCCAAGAGTTCATAACCGCTCCATTGCGAATCACGGCACTTTAAGCCGCGCCAAAGCCAAGTAAAGGACGAGACGACGGCTTGGCTGTCCCGAAAAAGCCAATAGCGCGCTTTTCCCTGCCAATTTCGCCTGAATTACGACGCCAGGCACGCCTGACGGCCAAAGGCAGGACGATGTGTCGGACATAGACGATTCGCTGCCGATGCGGCCGCCTTCAAACACCCGTCACGGCTTGCGCGCAAAAATGCCGCACAGTTTCCTCCGCTCCTTTCTTGCGGAGGGAAAAAGAGTATGGTTTGAACCACCTTGAGACTGTCGGGATTCCCGTCCCGGCATTGTTCGTTATTCTCGTTGGCACCGCCGCGAGGAACTGGGAGACGAAGAGGGCGATGAGAAATTTCCTAGCTGGCGCCAGGTTTCTAGCAAGTGCCAAGTTTCTGAGTGCTTGTGCCGCTGCCACTGTGCTTTTCGCTGGCACATCCGCCCATGCCGATCAGCCCGTGGAGTGGGAGACCACCTTCCAGGCGCCGGCGACCGACATGATGCGGCAGATCGAGTGGTTCGGAAACTATACGATGTGGTTCATCGTCCCGATCACCATCCTGGTGCTGCTTCTGCTCGCCTACTGCATCGTGAAATTCCGCGCCAGTGCAAACCCGGTTCCCTCCAAGACCAGCCACAACACGCTGATCGAGGTGATCTGGACCGTCGGCCCGGTCGTGATCCTGCTCTGCCTGGCCATTCCCTCGTTCCAGCTCTTGACCGCCCAGTACACGCCGCCGGAAGAAGCCAAGCTCACCGTCAAGGCGACAGGCAACCAGTGGAACTGGGACTACGAGTACCAGACCGACAGCACGCTCTCCTTCAATTCGGCCATCCTCCAGGAAGGCGATCGAGCCAAAGCAGGCAAGGAGGACCGCAAGGTCTATCCGCGCCTCCTCGCGGTCGACAATGAGCTGGTGGTGCCGGTCAACACCATGACCCGCTTGCTGGTCACCGCGACCGACGTGATCCACTCCTTCGGCGTGCCGTCCTTCGGCATCAAAGTCGACGCCATTCCAGGGCGTACCAACGAGACCTGGTTCAAGGCGGAAAAGGAAGGCATCTTCTACGGCCAGTGCTCGCAGCTCTGCGGCAAGGACCACGCCTTCATGCCGATCGCCATCCGCGTCGTCTCCGACGCGCAGTTCAAGACCTGGCTGGCGGCGGCCAAGACCGATCTGCCCGGCGCCAACAAGACGCTCATGGCCGAGGTCGATGGCCAGAACAAGGTAGCGGCCGCCGGCAACTGATGCCGCGGGTTAGCAAGATTTAGGGAACGGAGCGGAACATGGCAGACGCTGCAGCTCACGACGGGCACGACGACCACAAGCCTTACCACGGCTGGGTGCGCTGGGTTTATTCGACCAACCACAAGGATATCGGTACGCTCTACCTGATCTTCGCGATCATGGCCGGCATCATCGGCGGCGCGCTGTCGGTTGCCATCCGCATGGAGCTGCAGGAGCCAGGCATCCAGATTTTCAGCGGTCTGGCGCAGATGGTCTATGGCATGAACGGTGATGCCGCGATCGACGGCGGCAAGAGCATGTACAATGCCTTTGCCACCGCGCACGCGCTGATCATGATCTTCTTCATGGTCATGCCAGCACTGATCGGCGGTTTTGCCAACTGGATGGTGCCGATCATGATCGGCGCGCCCGACATGGCGTTCCCGCGCATGAACAACATCTCGTTCTGGCTGCTGCCGCCAGCCTTCATCCTGCTGCTCACCTCGATGTTCATGCCGAGCGCGCCAGGCGCCTATGGTGTCGGCGGCGGCTGGACGCTCTATCCGCCGCTTTCGACCTCGGGTCAGCCTGGACCGGCGATGGATCTGGCGATCCTGTCGATCCACATCGCCGGTGCCTCTTCGATCCTCGGCGCCATCAACTTCATCACCACCATCTTCAACATGCGCGCCCCGGGCATGACGCTGCACAAGATGCCGCTGTTTGCCTGGTCAGTGCTGGTAACTGCCTTCCTGCTGCTGTTGTCGCTTCCGGTTCTTGCCGGTGCCATCACCATGCTTCTGACGGACCGCAATTTCGGCACAGCCTTCTTCGCGCCGGACAACGGTGGCGACCCGCTGCTGTTCCAGCACCTGTTCTGGTTCTTCGGTCACCCCGAAGTGTACATCCTGATCCTGCCGGGCTTCGGCATCATCAGCCACGTCATCTCCACATTTTCGAGGAAGCCGGTGTTCGGCTATCTCGGCATGGCCTACGCCATGGTAGCGATCGGCGCCGTCGGCTTCATCGTCTGGGCGCACCACATGTACACGACCGGCCTGTCGCTCGACACGCAGCGCTACTTCGTCTTCGCCACCATGGTCATCGCGGTGCCGACGGGTGTGAAGATCTTCTCCTGGATCGCGACGATGTGGGGCGGGTCGATTTCTTTCAAGACGCCGATGTTGTGGGCGCTGGGCTTCATCTTCCTGTTCACCATCGGCGGTGTCACCGGCGTCCAGCTCGCCAATGCCGGCCTCGACCGCTCGCTGCATGACACCTATTTCGTCATCGCCCACTTCCACTACGTGCTGTCGCTGGGTGCGGTGTTCGCCATCTTTGCCGGTTGGTACTACTGGTTCCCGAAGATGACCGGCTACATGTACTCGCCTGTCATTGCCAACACCCACTTCTGGGTGACTTTCGTTGGCGTGAACCTGATCTTCTTCCCGCAGCATTTCCTCGGCCTCGCCGGCATGCCGCGCCGCACCATCGACTATCCGGATGCGTTCGCGGGCTGGAACTATGTGTCGTCCATCGGGTCCTACATCTCGGCCGTCGGCGTGCTGATCTTCCTCTATGGCGTCTTCGAAGCCTTCCAGAAGAAGCGGATCGCCGGTGCCAACCCATGGGGCGAGGGGGCAACGACGCTTGAATGGCAGCTGCCTTCGCCGCCGCCCTTCCACCAGTGGGAGCAACTGCCGAAGATCAAGTAAGGCGGCTCCCCTCGAATGCGAAACCGCCGGTCCGCCGGCGGTTTTGGCCAACGGAAGAATGGACTGAGTACGCATGGCCCTAGTCGACGAAAACAGCATTGACGAAGCGGGCTTCCGCATGTCGGAAGCCACTGCGGGTGATTTCTTCGCCCTGCTGAAGCCGCGCGTCATGTCGTTGGTGGTGTTCACCGCCTTCGTCGGGTTGGTGGCCGCACCCGTGACCATCAACCCGCTGCTGGCGGTGATCGCGATCCTGGCAATCGCCATTGGCGCTGGTGCCTCTGGTGCGCTCAACATGTGGTACGATGCCGACATCGACGCGGTGATGACCAGAACCTCCAATCGTCCGGTGCCGGCCGGTCGCGTTCGTCCAGGCGAGGCGCTGGCTTTCGGACTGGTGCTGTCGGTGCTCTCGGTGATGACGCTCGGCGTGCTGGTCAATTGGCTCTCGGCGACGCTGCTGGCCTTCACCATCTTCTTCTATGCTGTCGTCTATACGATGTGGCTGAAACGCTGGACGCCGCAGAACATCGTCATTGGCGGTGCGGCCGGCGCCTTTCCGCCTGTCATCGGCTGGGCAGCCGTGACCGGCTCGGTCAGCCTCGAAAGCATCATTCTGTTCCTCATCATCTTCCTGTGGACGCCGCCGCATTTCTGGGCGCTGGCGTTGTTCAAGTCCGAGGATTATGGCCGCGCCGGCATTCCCATGATGCCGAACGTCGCCGGCGAGGCCTCGACCCGCCGCCAGATCTTCGCCTATGCGCTGGTGCTGGCCCCGGTCGGCGTGCTGCCGTGGCTGCTCGGCTACACCACGCCATTCTATGGCGTTGCCGCCCTGCTGCTGGGCGCGGGCTTTGTCTGGTATGCCTGGAAAGTGCTTGGCATGGCCGACGACGACCGCGCCATGAGGCCGGCCAAGGCGTTGTTCGCCTATTCGCTGCTCTATCTCTTCGCCATCTTCGCCGTCTATCTCGCCGACAGCGTCATCGGGCGTGTACTCGCGGCTGGTGGATCATGAGCATGGCCGAAGACAAGCTCGAAACGGTCACTCTGACCGATCGGCAGAAGAAGGCTCAGCGCAACCGTTCCGTCGCCATCGGCGTGGCGCTGGCGGTGCTGGTCATTATTTTCTACATCGCGACGATCGTGAAGTTCGCCCACAATTTGTCGGGCAAGATGTGATGAGCGTCGAAACGCCCAAAAAGCCTGCGGGCAATAACAGCAACCGCGTCGTCGCGGTCGTTTGCCTTGCCTTCTTCACCGGCATGATCGGCATGGCCTATGCCGCAGTGCCGCTCTACAGGATGTTCTGCCAGGCGACGGGCTATGGCGGCACGACGCAGCGCGTCGAGAAGCAATATGCCGGCCGCGTGCTCGACCGTGAGATTACCGTCCGCTTCGACGCCAACATCGCCGGTGTGCCGTGGGAGTTCCAGCCGGTCCAGCGCTCGATGACGATGAAGATCGGGCAGACGGTGCAGGCGCATTACCAGGCGACCAACAAGTTCGATCGTCCCGTCACCGGCCGCGCCACCTTCAACGTCCAGCCGGAACTGGCCGGACCCTACTTCAACAAGGTCGAGTGCTTCTGTTTCACCGATACGTCGCTGAAGCCCGGCGAGACGCTTGACATGCCGGTCCTGTTCTATGTGGATCCCGATATCGTGAACGTGCCGGAACTGAAGGACATCAAGACGATCACGCTGTCCTATACGATGTTCCCGGTCGAGAAGAACAAGCCGGTCGCCTCCTCGGAGCCGGCCAAGGGCAACAGCAAGACAGTTTCAGATACCGAAAATCTCGGGGGTTGATATGGCAGACGCGCACGCAAAACATCACGACTACCATCTCGTCGACCCGAGCCCGTGGCCTTTCCTGGGGTCGATCGGGGCGCTTGTCATGGCCTTTGGCGGCGTCTGCCTCATGGAGTATCTGAAGGGCGGCTCCTTCCCGATCTTCGGCTTCAACATCGCCAATCCGTGGCTGTTCTTCATCGGCCTGGTGATCGTGCTCTACACCATGTTCGCCTGGTGGTCGGACACGATCAAGGAAGCGCATGAGGGCCATCACACGCGCGTCGTGTCGCTGCATCTGCGCTATGGCATGATCATGTTCATCGCCTCTGAGGTGATGTTCTTCGTTGCCTGGTTCTGGGCCTATTTCGATGCCAGCCTTTTTGCCGGTGAGGTGCAGAACTACGCGCGCCACACGTTTACTGGTGGTGTCTGGCCGCCGAAGGGCATGGAGGTTCTCGATCCCTTCCATCTGCCGCTTTACAACACCATCATCCTGCTGCTCTCGGGCACCACCGTCACCTGGGCCCACCACTCGCTCATCCATGGCGATCGCAAGGGACTGATCAACGGCCTGGTGCTGACCGTCGGCCTCGGCATGCTGTTCACCATGGTGCAGGCCTACGAGTACATGCACGCTCCGTTCGGCTTCAAGGATTCCATCTACGGCGCCACCTTCTTCATGGCGACCGGCTTCCACGGCTTCCACGTCATCATCGGCACCATCTTCCTGCTGGTTTGCCTGATCCGCGCGATGAAGGGCGAGTTCACCCCCAAGCAGCATTTCGGCTTCGAGGCAGCCGCCTGGTACTGGCATTTCGTCGACGTGGTCTGGCTGTTCCTGTTCGCATCGATCTACGTCTGGGGATCGGTCGGCGCGGTGATCGAAGGCCACTGATCCCGCCCGCGGATTTTTGATTTGGAGAAGGCGGCCGCGGCGACGTGGCCGCCTTCTTCTTTTCGGCGCAATGATCATCGATCGATAGAAAATGCGGCTGACAATTTTCTGGGCGATTTGCGCATTTCTGATCGCGACCTTCCAGGCCTTTGCCGCTGAGAAGGTCGATCTGGTGCGTGTCCACAAGGCGGAGCGGCGGCTCGAACTGATCGGCGACGGCAAGGTCCTGCGCAGCTACGGCATTGCACTCGGTGGAGATCCCGTCGGTCACAAGCGGCAGGAGGGCGATCGGCGCACACCCGAGGGGCGCTACGTCCTCGACTGGCGCAACCCCAACAGCATCGCGCACAGGTCGATCCACATTTCCTACCCCGATGTCGACGATCAGGCGGCCGCGAAGGCACGCAATGTCGATCCCGGCGGCATGATCATGATCCATGGCCAGCCGAACGGTTTCGGCTGGTGGGGCTGGCTGCTTCAATTGGTCGACTGGACCGATGGCTGCATTGCGGTTACGGACTCCGACATGGACGAAATCTGGGCAATGGTGGCCGACGGGACGCCAATCGAGATCGAGCAATAGGCATGAGTGACGATAAGGCGATCTGGCCTCCGATCGAGCCGATTTCGGCCGGCCTGCATGGCCGCTGCCCGCGCTGCGGCGAGGGGCGGCTCTTTTCCGGCTTCCTCACCGTCGGCAAGCGTTGCGTCAATTGCGGTCTCGATTACTCCTTTGCCGATGCCGGCGACGGGCCGGCCGTGTTCGTCATCCTGATCATCGGCTTCATCATCGTCGGCCTGGCGCTCTGGGTTGAAGTGACGCTAAGCCCGCCGCTGTGGCTGCATCTGCTGATCTGGATCCCGCTGGCCTTGGTGCTGTGCCTTACGGCGCTGCGGTTGATCAAGGGCGTGCTGCTCACCTTGCAATACGCCAACAAGGCCGCCGAGGGGCGACTGGATCGCGGCGAATGAACGAAGCTTCCCTCAACGACCGCGGCCGTTCGCGGCCAAGGTCGGCATTGCTGCTCGGCCTTGGCCTGCTTCTGCTCGGGATCCTGCTGGCACTTGGCACCTGGCAGGTCCAGCGCCTGCACTGGAAGGAAGGTCTGCTGCGGACCATCGACCAGCGCACGCACTCGGCGCCACTGCCGCTTGCCGAGGTCGAGAAGCAATTCGCCTCGACCGGCGACGTCGACTATACCCCGGTCACGGTCTCAGGCACTTTCCTGCATTCCGGCGAGCGGCATTTCTACGCGACCTGGGAAGGGGACGCCGGCTTCAACGTCTACACGCCGCTGGCCCTCGACGATGGCCGTTTCGTCCTGATCAATCGCGGCTTCGTACCCTATGACCTCAAGGATGCCGCCAAGCGCGCCAAGGGACAGGTGACGGGCAAGGTGACCATCACCGGGCTTGCGCGCAATCCGCTGCCGGCAAAGCCGTCCATGATGCTGCCCGACAATGACGTGGCCAAGAACATCTTCTACTGGAAGGACCGCGACGTCATGGCCGCGAGCGCCGGCCTGCCGGCCGGGTTCACGCTGGTGCCGATCTTCATCGATGCCGACAAGACGCCGAATCCCGGCGGCCTGCCGGTCGGGGGCGTCACCATCGTCGACCTGCCGAACAGCCATCTGCAATATGCTGTCACCTGGTATGGCCTGGCCGCGGCGCTCGCCGCCGTCCTCATCCTGCGGCTTCGCCGGCCCGCGAAAGAGGAATGAACGCGACCGACGCCTCCTTTCCAACCGACACCCCCATTTCTACCTACGCTCTTGACAGGGCAGGGGTGGGCACCTCATTTCGGCGCTGACGAACCGGCAGGATTTAATGCTTCACACAATCGCCAAGCCTCCCCTGACGATCCGGCTCTGCCAGCCGCGCGGTTTTTGCGCGGGCGTTGACCGTGCCATCCAGATCGTCGTGCTGGCATTGAAGAAATATGGCGCGCCGGTCTATGTCCGCCACGAGATCGTGCACAACCGCTATGTCGTCGAGGGCCTTCAAAGCCTTGGCGCCGTGTTTATCGAGGAACTTTCAGAGATTCCCGCCGAACACCGGCAGTCGCCGGTCGTCTTCTCGGCGCATGGCGTGCCGAAGTCCGTGCCGGCGGACGCGCAGGCGCGAAACCTGTTCTATCTCGACGCAACCTGCCCGCTGGTCTCCAAGGTCCACAAACAGGCGATGCGCCACCAGCGGCTCGGCCGCCATGTGCTGTTGATCGGCCATGCCGGCCACCCCGAGGTGATCGGCACCATGGGACAGTTGCCGGAAGGCGCGGTCACGCTGGTCGAGACCGAGGCCGATGCCGCCCGGCTCGCGCCCGCCGATCCCAAGGCACTCGGTTTCGTCACCCAGACGACGCTCTCGGTCGAGGATACCGCCGGCATCATCCGCGCATTGCAGGAACGTTTTCCGGACCTGCAGGCGCCGGCGGCGGAATCGATCTGCTACGCCACCACAAACCGCCAGGAGGCGGTCAAGGACACCGCTCCGGGTGCCGACCTCTATCTGATCGTCGGCGCGCCCAATTCCTCGAATTCGCGCCGTCTTGTCGAAGTTGCGGAACGCGCCGGCGCCGCCATGTCGCTTCTCGTGCAGCGCGCCGCCGAAATTCCGTGGAATGACATCGGCAGCATTTCGACGCTCGGCCTGTCGGCGGGGGCATCGGCGCCGGAGATCATCGTCGATGAGATCATCGAGGCGTTCCGTCAGCGTTTCGATGTAACCATCGACCTGGCCATCACGGCCACCGAAACAGAGGATTTTCCGGTCATGCGGGTGTTGCGCGATGTCGAACTGACGCCGGCCGACATGGCCTTCGTCAACGGGGCCGCGTAAGGCACATGGCCGTCTATACCGACGTTGCGGAGGGCGAACTCGGCGCTTTCCTGAAACACTATCCGGTCGGCGATCTCCTGTCCTACAAGGGCATCGCCGAAGGCACCGAGAATTCGAACTTCCTGCTGCACACCTCGAGCGGTTCCTACATCCTGACGCTCTACGAAAAGCGCGTCGAGAAGGCGGATCTGCCGTTCTTCCTCGGGCTGATGGGCCATCTCGCCAACAAGGGCGTGTCGTGTCCATTGCCAGTGACCGCGCATGACGGCAGTGTCATCGGCACGCTGGCCGGCCGGCCGGCGGTCATCATCACTTTCCTCGAAGGGCTTTCGCTACGGCGGCCGACGGCAACGCATTGCGCCGAGGTCGGCAAGGCGCTGGCCGCGCTCCATATGGCCGGGGCCGATTTCCCGATGAACCGGCCCAACGCGCTTGCCATCGACGGCTGGCGCAAGCTTTGGGACTCGGCTCGCGCCCGCGCCGACGAAGTCGAGCCGGGGCTGGCGGCCGAGGTCGATGCCGACTTCGCCGATTTCGAGCGGAACTGGCCCAAGGGCCTCCCCGAAGGCATAATCCATGCCGATCTTTTCCCCGACAATGTCTTTTTCCTCGGCGAGAAGCTCTCGGGTCTGATCGATTTTTATTTTGCCTGTGACGACCTCTATGCCTACGACGTCGCCACCTGCCTCAACGCCTGGTGTTTCGAGAAGGATTTCTCCTTCAACCTCACCAAGGGCAAGGCGCTGCTAGCAGGTTACCAGAGCGTGCGCCCGCTGAGCGTGGAGGAGAAGGCGGCGCTGCCAATGTTGGCGCGCGGCTCGGCGCTGCGCTTCATGCTGACCCGGCTCTACGACTGGCTGACCGTTCCTGACGGCGGGCTGGTGATGAAACGCGACCCGACCGAATACATCAGAAGGATGCGGTTCCATCGGGCGATCAGATCGGCTTCGGAATATGGATTGGCCTGATATGGGGTATCATGAGCAAACAGGTTGAAATCTTCACCGATGGCGCCTGTTCAGGCAATCCCGGCCCCGGCGGCTGGGGCGCCATTCTGCGCTTCAACGGCGCCACCAAGGAACTCTCCGGCGGCGAAGCCGAGACGACCAACAACCGCATGGAACTGCTGGCCGCCATCTCGGCGCTGAATGCGTTGAAGGAGCCTTGCACGGTCGAGCTTCATACCGACAGCAAATACGTGATGGACGGCATTTCCAAATGGATCCATGGCTGGAAGAAGAATGGCTGGAAGACCGCCGACAAGAAGCCGGTCAAGAATGGCGAGTTGTGGCAGGCGCTGGACGAGGCCAACCGCCGCCACAAGGTCACCTGGAACTGGGTCAAGGGCCATGCCGGCCATGCCGAGAACGAGCGTGCCGATGAACTGGCCAGGGAAGGCATGGCGCCGTTCAAGAAGGGTTCTTTCAAGCCGGCGGTCTCACTGTCCAAGCCGGATGTCCAGGCAAAGCAGCCGCTGGCCCCGAAGGCGCGCCGATCGACCCAGAGCTATTGAGCCTCGGATCGTCGCGGCCACAACCGAACGGAGCGCCTCCGTCATGACGATTGCCTACTACATCACCCATCCCCAAGTTCAGATCGACGCCACCATTCCGGTACCGGATTGGGGCCTGTCTGACATTGGTCGCGCAAGGGCGAACGCAATGCTGGTTCAGCCGTGGATCGCGTCGATCGGGCGTGTGGTGTCGTCGGGCGAACGCAAGGCGGTTGAAACCGCCGAAGTGCTGGCGCGGCATCTCGGCCTTGCCGTGCAGGTGAGGGAGCGGATGCATGAGAACGACCGGTCATCGACGGGTTTCCTGCCGCCGCCGGATTTCGAGGCGGTCGCCGACCGGTTTTTCGCCAATCCGCATGAAAGCGTTCGCGGCTGGGAGCGGGCCATCGACGCGGAGCGGCGCATCGTCAGCGAGGTCGAGGCGTGCTTGGTGAGGGCGGTGCTGGAGACATCGCCTTTGTCGGACATGGCGGTGTCGGGACGCTCCTGCTGCTGTCGCTGAGCGGTAGGCCGATCAGCCGCGAAGCGGACCAGCCGGCTGGCGGCGGCAACTATTTCGCCTACGATATCGGCGCGCGCCGCATTCTCCATGGGTGGCAGCCGATGGACCGGCTGCCCTGACTGTCTGACGGGCGTACGCATCGGGTCGGGCCTGGTTCTTCTGGTGACGTTGCGGTTGCTCAAGGGTGGGAGTAATATTTCCTACCACGGAGCATGCGATAAGGACGCAGCATGGCAAACGTTGAAAAAATGAGCGTGGCTGTGACCCCGCAACAGGCAGCCCTCATGCGAGAGGCTGTGGAAGCGGGCGAGTATGCCACCGCAAGCGAGATTGTGCGTGAAGCGGTGCGGGATTGGCTGGCCAAGCGCGAACTGCGGCATGACGATATCCGCCGGCTGAGACAGGCATGGGATGAAGGCAAGGCAAGTGGGAGGCCAGAGCCTGTGGATTTCGACGCGTTGCGAAAAGAAGCACGGCGAAAGCTGACGGAAGCCTCGCGGAATGGCCGTTAGGCTGGTCTGGTCGCCCGCAGCCAGGGCTGACCTCATCGACATCTACGTGGCGATAGGCAGCGAAAACATACGGGCGGCCGATCGTTATTATGATCAGTTGGAAGCGCGGGCCCTGCAACTGGCGGACCAGCCGCGCATGGGTGTTAGGCGATCGGATATCAGGCCTTCCGCACGAATGCTGGTGGAGGCGCCGTTTGTACTGCTCTACGAAACGGTTCCAGACACGGACGATGGCCCAGTCGAGTGGGTTGAAATCGTCCGCGTGGTGGATGGGCGGCGGGATCTGAACCGTTTGTTCTAATTGCCTAACGGATCAGCAGCGCCGTTCCCCAAAGCCCAAGCGCGAACACCGTGTGCGAGACCAGGTTGAGCGCACGGATTTGCATCGGGTTCGGCCGCTTTGAAGCCGCCCAGCCGGCGCCCATGCCCGGCGCCAGCAGGAACCAGCCGGCGCCGACGGTGACGATGCCGAGGATGAAGGCCGGCAGGAAGGTCGGCGTGGCCAGCCAGCCAGCGCCCGCCAGCACCACCAGGATGATGCCGTAGACGATGCCGACGAAGTAATGGAAAGCCCAGCCCAGCGCTTTCTCATGGGCGTAGGGCGTGGCATCGCCAATATCGTCGTGAAACACCTTGTCGCGGAGGTGCCAGACCCAGCGCCCGACCGGCCCCCAGTTCGGCCGTGGCTGGCCGAACGCTTTGTGCAGGAAGAAGGCCCAGATATCCATCAGGACGGTGGCGCCGATGCCGATCGCGACAGCGCGCCAGAAGATGTCAAACATCGTTGGAATTCCCCCGAGAGCCGGCAGTTCTGAAGCGCGGCGCTTGTCAGGCGAGGCCAGCCATCGCGGCCCCGCCTTAGCGGCCCTGGAAGCTCAGAGCTGGCCCAGAATATGAGCCGCGCCGGACTCGTCTACGCCGGGTTTGGTTTCGACATTGAGCGCGGTGACCTTGCCATCGTCGATGATCATCGAAAACCGCTTCGAGCGCAGGCCCATGCCGCCACCGGAATAGTCGGCGTCGAGACCGACCGCCTTGGCGAAGTCCCCGTTACCGTCGGCCAGGAACAGGATCTTGCCTTCTCCGCCGGTAAAGCGCGCCCAGGCGCCCATGACGTGAACGTCGTTGACCGAAACGACGGCGATCGTATCGACGCCGCGCGCCAGTATCGCGTCATGGTTCTCTAGATAGCCAGGCAGATGGTTGTTGCTGCAGGTCGGCGTGAAGGCGCCGGGAACGCCGAACAGTACCACTTTCTTGCCCGGGAAAATCTCGGCCGACGTGATCGGCTTGGCGCCGTCGTCGGTCATGGTCTTGAAGGTCGCCTCGGGCAGCTTGTCGCCAACGGAGATGGTCATGAGTTCCTCGCTTGGGGATGGGGAAGGACGCGTGCTTGCGTAGCGAACTCGGCGGCTTCCTGCAACCATGGCAGCGCCGCCATCACGGAAAGGGCAGCAACCCTTCGACCGCGCCCGCCGAACTCGTCAGCGTATAGTGGAGCCCGCCATCCGTCGGCGTCGTCGAGGGGCGATCGAGGATCGGCACGGTGAAGATCAACTTGCCGTTCTTTTCCGCGCGCGAAGGGGTGCCGAACATATAGTCGCGCTCGCCGGCGACGAAGAAATCCGCCGCCTGCGGATCGCCGGGAAAACTCGCTTCGACCACCAGCGTTTCGTGGTCGCCTGGCAGCACCTTGATGCCAAAGTCAGGCTTTGCAGCAGCCGGCAATGCGGTGAAGCTCGCCTTCACCAACGCCGCGTCGTCGGCATTGTCGGGATCGGAGGCGGGGTCGACGCTCAGCCGTGTCTGCACGGGGATGCAGATGGTCTCGCAAATGCCGAGAAAGATGTCGGCATCGATGACCGCCGGCTGGTTCGGCGTCGCCAGCGTGAACGTCACCGGCAGCGAAACGGGGTAGTTGTAGCCGGCCCATTTGCCGTAGCCATCGTCGTGGCGCTGCGGCGCGGGAAACGACAGCGTCGCATCGGCGATATTGGTGCTGGCCGAAACGTCGAGCTGCGGCGGCACGCCTGCGTCACCCGGGTCGCGCCAGTAGGTCTTCCAGCCGGGTTTGAGCGCTATATCGAGAACGCCCTGGATGCGGCCCGCATCGTCGGGCTTGCCTGACGTCACCAGCCGCACCTTGCCGCCTTCGCTGCTGTACCAGGCGGAGGAGGAGGCGGTGGCGGGGAGCGCCGTCGCCAATCCAATGGCGGCACAGAGCAACAGGATTTTCAAGCTTTGCATGGGCGTGATTTGATCGTCCGTTCGTGGCCGCGCAATGTTTTCATGACCTTGCTGATATCATATTTGCGTGACCTTCGCGGGCAAGCCAAGGCCGGCCTCGCAATATGGGCTTTGGTCGAATCCGGCGCGGCGCATCTTTTCGGCGACCGGGAAACGCGTTACCCTCCCTGCCATGGATTTGTTGCGCCATAAGAAGACAGCCGCCGTCCCCGGCTTTCTCGACGATCAGTTCCTGATTGCCATGCCCGGCATGAAGGACGACCGTTTCACGCGCTCGGTGATCTACATCTGCGCCCACAGCGATGAAGGAGCGATGGGCCTGATCATCAACCAGACGCAGCAGATGCTGTTTCCCGACCTTCTGGTGCAGCTCGGCATCATGAACGAGCAGGAAGCGATCCGCCTGCCGGCGCAGGCGCGCGATTTCGTCGTGCGCAATGGCGGGCCTGTCGACCGCAGCCGGGGCTTTGTCCTGCATTCGGGCGACTATCGGGTGGAATCCTCGCTCACCGTTTCCGACGACATCTGCCTGACCGCGACGGTGGACATATTGCGGGCGATATCGTCAGGGCGCGGGCCGCGTCGCGCGCTGATGGCGCTTGGTTATTCCGGCTGGGGAGCCGGCCAGCTGGAAACCGAAATCGCCGAGAATGGCTGGCTGACCTGCCCGGCGACGCCGGAATTGCTGTTCGACGCCGACATCGAACGCAAATATGACCGGATTCTCGCCTCGATCGGCATCGATCTCGCGCATTTGAGCCTGGCGGCCGGCCACGCCTGAGGCCGCCTCCGCCAACCCTCGAGATTAGCCGAATCCTCCCACCTTCGTCATCCCTGGGCGAAGCAGGAGCGAAGCTCCGTCGCGAAGACCCTGGGGTGACGAAGGGACAGCGGCGACGCGGCTGCGCTCCATCACGCCTGCGTCAGCGGATATTGCTCTTTCAGCGTCTTCAGCACCTGGTCGCCCGGCATTGGCGCGCCGAACATGAAGCTCTGCACATATTCGCAGCCCATCTGGCGCAGCTCCAGCGCGTCGCGTTCATCCGATATGCCCTCGGCGACCACCGAAAGGCCGAGCTCATGCGCCATGTTGACCATGGATTTGAGCAGCACCGCGCGTTTGGGCGTGCTGTCGTCGACGAAGCTCTTGTCGATCTTAATGGTGTCGAACGGGAACCGCGTCAGGTAGGCGAGCGATGAATAGCCGGTGCCGAAATCGTCTAGCGACAGGCCGATGCCGAGCTGCTTCAGCTTGGTCAGCACATGGGCGGTCTGCTCGGGATTGTCCATGACCAGGGACTCGGTGAGTTCGAGCCGGAAGCAGCGTGGTTTCAAATTGGCGCGCGCGATAACAGAACGCACATCGCTGACCAGGTCGCGGCGGATGAGCTGGCGGCTGGACAGGTTGACCGAGACCGACAGCGGCGCATCGCCGATCTGCTTTTGCCATCCCGCGAGATCCTCGGCTGCCTGCTGCATGGCGAACAGGCCAAGCTGCACGATCAGCCCGCAGCTTTCGGCGACCGGGATGAAATCGGCCGGCGGGATCATGCCGCGGCGTGGATGGTCCCAGCGCAGCAACGCTTCGAAGCCGGCGACGCTGCCGTCCTCGAGCCGCACGATCGGCTGGTAGGCCAGCGTGAATTCGCGCCGCTCGATGGCGCGCCGCAAGTCGGATTCGAACTGCAGACGGTCGGTGCCGACGGTGCGGAACGCGGGGCGGAACGGCTCGATCCGGTCGCCGCCGAAGCGCTTGGCCTGATGCATGGCGAGCTCGGCGTCCTTGACCATGTCCTCGGCCGAGGTCTGCGCAGAGGTCCAGGTGATCAGGCCGATCGAGGCGGTCAGCACGATCTCGCGCTTGGCGAAGGTGATCGGGTTGTTGATCGCGTGCTTGATGGCATCGGCGACGCCGGCGATGCGGGCGGGATCCTGCTCGGACAGCAGCATCAGGGCGAACTGGTCGCCGGCGAAGCGCGACAGCGAATCCTTCGGCTTGAGCAGGCGGTGCAGGCGCCGGGCTATGGTGAGCAGGATGGTGTCGCCGGCCGAGATGCCGAGCCCGTCATTGACCTGCTTGAAGCGGTCGATGTCGATGACGAAGACGGTCGGCCGCACCTTCTCTTCGGTGCGGGCGATCGAGATGATCGCCTCTAGCCGGTTCATGAACAATTCGCGATTTGGCAGGCCGGTCAGATTGTCGTGCACGGCGTCGTGCAGCAGCCGTTCCTCGGACTTCTTCTGTTCGGTGACGTCGACCATGGTGCCGACGCAGCGGATCACCTCGCCATCCGATCCGATCACCGGACGCGCGCGCAGGGCGAACCAGTGATAGTGCCCATCGGCGCCGCGCAGCCGGAAGTTCTGTGCCACCCTGCCGCGGCGGTGTTCGAGCACCACGTCGAGCGTCGTGCGGAATGTATCGCGGTCGTCGGCATGCAGCACCGGCAGCCAGTTGCGGGCGGCACCACCCAGGCTGTTGGGGGCAAGGCCGAGCTGGATGCTGACATCGGGCTTGGTGACGACGCGGTCGCGCAGAACGTCCCAGTCCCACACCGTATCGCCCGATCCCGCGACGGCCAGCGCCTGCCGTTCGAGGTCGGAGAACAGCCCCTGATGCAGCGCGCCACCGGCAAAGGCGTGCTGCATGACGGTGAAGCCGATCAACAGGATGATCAGGATCAAACCGCCGCCAAGTGCCGGCTGGGCGATGTCGTTGTCGAGCATGCCGGTGATCGCCATCCACGATCCGCATAGCCACAACAGCACCATGACCCAACTGGGCACAAGCATGATGGCGCGGTCATAACCACGAATACCGAGGAAGATGATGAGGCCGAGCCCGGTCAGCGCCGTGGCGGCGAACGAGATGCGGGCGATGCCCGCGGCGACCGCCGGGTCGACGATGGCGACACCGGCGATCAAGAGCAGTCCCAGGATCCAGACCAGGGCGCCATAGCTGAAATGGCCGTGCCATCGGTTGAGGTTGAGATAGGCGAACAGGAAGACCACGAAGGTCGCCGCCAGCGCCACCTCCGTTCCGGCCCGCCACATCTGTTCGTTGCCGGGCGAAATCTCGATGACCTTGTTGAGGAAGCCGAAATCGACGCAGATATAGGCAAGCACCGCCCAGGCGAGCGCTGCCGTCGCCGGGAACATCGATGTTCCCTTGACCACGAAGAGGATGGTCAGGAACAGCGCCAGAAGGCCGGCGATGCCGATGACGATGCCGCGAAACAGCGTGTAGGAATTGACCGAATCCTTGTAGGATTCCGGATCCCACAGGTAGACCTGAGGCAGCTTCGGCGAGGCAAGCTCGGCGATGAAGGTGATCACCGTGCCGGGGTTCAGCGTCACCCGGAACACGTCGGCGTCGGGGCTGGTCTGGCGGTCGAGCGCGAAGCCCTCGCTGGGCGTGATGGCGGCGATGCGCGTCGAGCCCAGATCCGGCCAGAAGATGCCGGAATTCACCAGCCGGAAATGCGGCGCGACGATCAGCCTGTCGAGCTGCTGGTCGGTGGTGTTGGCGAGCGCGAACACTGCCCAGTCGCCGGTCGAGCGGGCATCGTTGGCCTCGACCTCGATGCGCCGCACGATGCCGTCCGGCCCGGGCGCGGTCGACACCTGGAAGTTCTCACCCTGGTTGCGGTAAATCTCGACGGCGCGCGAAAGATCGAGCGCGACATCGTCGCGGGCAATCTTGATGGGTTCGACGGCAAAGGCCGACGAAGCCGCGCACAGCGTCAGCATCGTCGCCAGCAGAAAGGCGAACAGCGGCCCGTTTCGCAGGAAATTCGTCAAAAATCAGTCCTTCGTTCCAGCGCCCGGGGGATCGTCGGCGATCCGGGCGTAGAGGTAATGGTCCTGCCAGATGCCGTTGATCCTGAGATAGGATCGCAGAAGTCCTTCGCGCCGGAATCCGGCTTTTTCAAGCACGCGGATCGACCTGATGTTGTCGGGAATACAGGCGGCTTCGATCCGGTGCAACCTCAGCGTATCGAAGGCGAAGCGGGCCACCACCTTGACCGCGTCGGTCATCAGGCCGCGGCCGCCGAAGCGCTCGCCGATCCAGTACCCGACATGACCGCTTTGCGAGACGCCGTGGCGTATGTTGCCGAGCGTGATGCCGCCCGCGAGCTTGCCGCTCGATTTCTCGAAGATGAAGAAGGCGATCGCCGTTCCCTGTGCGTAGTCCTCGCGATAGCGGCTGATGCGCAGGCGCCATGCCGTGCGGTCGAGTTCGTCCGGGGTCCAGCGCGGCTCCCAAGGCTCCAGGAACGCCCGGCTTTCGCCGCGCACCGCCGACCACTCGCGATAGTCGTTGGTGAACGGCACGCGCAGCGTGACGAGGTTGCCCTTCAGTGCCGGCAGGTCACGGCGAAAGAAAGGGAGCGCGAACACGGCGCTTGGGACTTAGACGGCGAGTCTGCGGGCCGTGGTCTGCGTGCCCGGAAGCGAATCGAGGATCGCCTCGTATGGTGCCAGCGTACCCACGGGCCCGACAGCGGTAAGCGTCGGCTTGGTCGAGAACATCCGCGACGACAGGTCGGTCAGCCGCTCCACTGTCAGCGCCGACAGGCGCTCCATCAGCTCTTCCTTTGCGATCGGCCTGCCGAATAGGAGCAGTTGCCGCGCGATCTGCGAGGCGCGGCTGGCCGGGCTCTCGGCGGACATGATCAGCCCGGCGCGATACTGGGCGCGTGCACGGTCGAGTTCTTCCTGCAGGATGCTCTCGCCGGCCTTCTGCAGCTCGTCGATGATGACAGGCACCAGTTTGGCGATATCGCTCTGCCCCGTCGCGGCATGGACGCCGAATATGCCGGTGTCGGAAAAGCCCCAGTGGAAGGCATAGACCGAGTAGCAGAGGCCGCGTTTCTCGCGGACCTCCTGGAACAGACGCGACGACATGCCGCCGCCGAGGATCATCGACAGCACCTGCGAGGCGTAGAAATCGCGCACATGGTAGGCGCGGCCCTCGAAGCCGAGCACGATCTGCGCGTCCATCAGGTCGCGGTCCTCGCGGAAATCGCCGCCGACATATTGCGCGTATTGCGGAATGGTGCTGTCGGCCTTGCTGCGGAAGCCGCCGAGCCGGTTTTCGACCTCGCGCACGAACTTGTCGTGCTTGACGTCGCCGGCGGCCACGATCACCATCCGCTCGGCGCCATACTGGCGTTCGATGAAATCGTGCAACTGCTTGGAGGTAAAGGATTTTACGGTTTCAGGCGTGCCCAGGATCGAGCGGCCGATGGTCTGGTGGCGGAAGGCCGTTTCGGTGAAACGGTCGAAGACGATGTCGTCGGGCGTGTCGTGCGCGGCGCCGATCTCCTGCAGGATGACGTGCTGCTCGCGCTCCAGTTCCTGCGGGTCGAATTCGGACTCCTGCAGGATGTCGGACAGGATGTCGACGGCCAGCGGCACGTCGTCGGAGAGCACCCTAGCGTAGTAGGATGTGGTCTCGACGCTGGTGGCGGCGTTGATCTCGCCGCCGACGTCCTCGATTTCCGAGGCGATCTCGAAGGCGCTTCGCCGCTTCGTCCCCTTGAACGCCATGTGCTCGAGCAGATGGGCCATGCCATGCTCGTCTTCGCGTTCATTGCGGGCACCCGACTTGACCCAGGCACCCAAGGCAACCGATTCGATACTTGGAAGGGTTTCGGTGGCGACTGTCAGGCCGTTCGACAGACGGCTTACCTCAACACCCATATGGCTCTTACTCCCTAACGCGCCGCCCGCGCGCGGCGACTGACGTAATCTTCCACCATTTTCAGGTCGGATGGAAGTACCGTGTATTTTTCCTCAAATGTCATCAATCCACCTAGCCATGCGGGCAGGGCGGGCGAGACGCCGCTGGCGGCCTCGACGGCGGCCGGGAATTTCGCCGGATGCGCGGTGCCCAGCACCACCATCGGCACGGCGCCCGCAGCCTTGCCCGCCGCCACATGCACGGCTGCCGCCGTATGCGGATCGAGCAGGTAATTGCTGGTCGCGAGCGTCGAGCGGATGGTGGCGGCGACCTCATCCATCGTGGCGCGGCCGGCATCGAATTCGGACCGCATCCCGGCGATTTCCCGGGCTTCGATGGTGAAAGCGCCCGATTGCTTCAGGCCGGCCATGTAGCGCCGCACGGTCGCCGCGTCGCGATCGGACGCCTCGAAAAGCAGACGTTCGAAGTTCGAGGAAACCTGGATGTCCATCGACGGCGAGGTGGTCGCAAAGACCCCTTTGGTCCGGTATTCGCCGGTCGCGAAAGTACGGGCGAGAATGTCGTTGTCGTTGGTGGCGATGACCAGCCGCTCGATCGGCAACCCCATCTTCTTGGCGGCGTAGCCGGCGAAGATATCGCCGAAATTGCCGGTCGGCACGGTAAAGGAGACCGGCCTGTCCGGTGCACCGAGCGACAATGCCGAGGAGAAATAATAGACGATCTGGGCCATGATGCGCGCCCAGTTGATCGAATTGACCCCCGACAGCGACACCCGGTCGCGAAAGCCGTGATCGTTGAACATATCCTTCAGCAGGCCCTGACAGTCGTCGAAATTGCCTTCGATCGCCAGCGCATGGACGTTGTCGGCTGTCGAAGTCGTCATTTGCCGCTGCTGCACCGGCGAGACGCGGCCATGCGGAAAGAGGATGAAGATGTCGGTGCGGCTGCGCCCGGCGAAGGCGTCGATGGCCGCGCCACCGGTATCGCCCGACGTGGCGCCAACGATGGTCGCATGCTGGCCGCGTTCGGCAAGCACATGGTCCATCAGCCGGGCGAGCAATTGCATCGCCACGTCCTTGAACGCCAGCGTCGGCCCATGGAAGAGTTCGAGGACAAAAGTGTTGGCGCCGGTCTGCACCAAGGGGCAGACAGCCTCATGGCGAAAGGTGGTATAGGCTTCGCGGACGAGACGCTCGAAGACCGGCGCGGCGATTTCGCCGCCGAGGAACGGCGTCAGCACGCGGATGGCGAGGTCGGGATAGGCCAGGCCGCGCATGGCGCGGATGTCGGCTGCCGAGAAGTGCGGCCATTCGCGCGGCACATAGAGCCCGCCATCGCGCGCTAGGCCGGCCAGGACGGCGTCGGAAAATCCAAGCGCGGGCGCTTCGCCGCGGGTACTCACATATTGCATGTCACTGATCCGTTCGCCGCTTGGTTTTCCGTTCACCACAAGGTGGTTAATTTCTGTGCCGGCTCTAGTCGCATTTTTGCCGCGCGGTTGATATACGTCACCAGCTTTGCGAGAGGGAAGTACGGTTTCATGGCGTTTCGTATATCAAGTGGTCGCTTTTTGGCGGGTCTTGCGCTCACGGGCTTTATGCTTGCCGTCGCCGGCTGCCAATCAGGCGACAACGGCATCCTGAACCTCGGTTTCGGCAAGAAGGACCCGGCGGCGCCACCGCCGCCGCAGGATCCCAAGGTGCTGGCCAGCCAGCTGAACGCGTATTGCCCAAGGGTGACGGTGCGCGATGGCACGGCGTTCTTCAACACCTATGTCAACGAGGTCCAGAAGCCCAAGCCGAAGCTCAAGAAGACCGGCGACGCCGCCGCGGATGCCGCGGCCCAGGCGGCGGCTGACGCCGCTGCTGCTACGCCGCCCGACGATTCGGCGAGAATCATTTACCAGGCGTCGATCAGCGACGTGACCCGCGATTGCAGCCGTAGCGACGGACAGCTGACGATGACGATCGCGGTTGCCGGCAAGATCGTGCCAGGACCGAAGTTCACGCCTGGCACCATCACCATGCCGATCCGCACGGCGGTCATGCACGGCACCGACGTGCTTTATTCGCAGATCCACCAGTATCAGGTCCAGGTGACCGATCCCTCGGTCGCCACCCAGTTTGTCTTCACCGATTCCAATATCGTCGTGCCGGCGCCGACGGCGCAGGACTATCAGGCCTATGCCGGTTATGACGAAACCGCGCCGAAGGCGACGACCGACAAGCCGAGGAAGAAGACCCACAGGAAGAAGGCCGCCGCGACGAACTAGGCGGCTGTCGGTCTGGCGTGCGTCCAGCAGGACGCACGCATCTCAGGCATCCGCGGACCATTCCGACAGCGCCGCGATAACGCTTTTCAGCTCCGCCCACCGCCGGATCACCGTTTCGGCGCCGGCTTCCGTCAGGGCATCGGCATGGCCGGGATAGCTGTGGCTGGCGCCCGTGAAACCGATCACGCGCATGCCGGCGGCCCTGGCGCCGGTGACGCCGTGCACGGAATCCTCGATGACGAAGGTGTTCTCCGGGTTGGCGCCGAGTTTTTCGGCGGCATGCAGGAAGACGTCCGGCGCTGGTTTGGTTTTCCCGGTCGGCGTCTCCATCGCCGAGAAGATGCGTCCGGCGAAGAACGGCAGCAGATGCACCTTCTCCAGCATGAACTCGATCCGATCCGAACGAGAATTGGAGCAGATGCAGCGCTGCGTCGTGACCGAGGCGACCGCTTCGCGCACACCCTCGATGGCGCGAACGTCGCTGCGCAATTTGCGGTCGACCAGTTCCTCGGCGCGATCGATCAGCGACACTTGGAAGGGGATTTTGGACTTCTCCTCGATCCGCATCAATATGTCCTTGAAAGTCAGGCCGGCATAGGTCTCGGCAATCTCCTCCGCCGAGACTTCATATCCGGCCAGGGTTATCAGCTCAGCCTCGACACGCGCGGCGATGATTTCGGAATCGACGAGCACGCCGTCGCAATCGAAGATGACAAGATCTGGCAGGGGCATGGTGATCCGGACGATGGAGGATGGAGGAATGGCCGCTCGGGGCTCGAGCGGCGCGGCATACACCAATGGGCACGGCTTCGCAAACTCCTGCACGGGATCGATAAAGCTTCACCGAATATTTACGCTGATCGGTAACCATAACGGGGAGTAAACAGTAACGCGTGCCTTAGGTGTAAAAATGTCAGCCGTGCGTCTTCTCGACGAGCTCTCCCATGCTCCCCAGCAATCCGAATGGCTGGACACGATCCTGAAAGGCGATTGCGTCGCGGCGCTCGACCGCCTGCCGGAAAAGTCGATCGACGTCATCTTTGCCGATCCCCCCTACAATCTGCAGCTCGATGGCGATCTGCATCGTCCCGACCAGTCCAAGGTCGACGCGGTGGACGACGACTGGGACCAGTTCGAAAGCTTCGAAGCCTATGACGCCTTCACCCGCGCCTGGCTGCTGGCGGCGCGCCGGGTGCTGAAGCCCAACGGCACGATCTGGGTCATAGGCTCCTATCACAACATCTTCCGCGTCGGCGCCAAGATGCAGGATCTCGGCTTCTGGATCCTCAATGACGTCGTCTGGCGCAAGACCAACCCGATGCCGAACTTCCGCGGCCGCCGCTTCCAGAACGCCCATGAGACCATGATCTGGGCCTCGCGCGATCAGAAGGGCAAGGGCTATACGTTCAACTATGAAGCGCTGAAGGCGTCGAACGACGATATCCAGATGCGCTCCGACTGGCTGTTCCCGATCTGCACCGGCGGCGAGCGCCTGAAGAACGAAAATGGCGACAAGCTGCATCCGACGCAGAAGCCCGAGGCACTGCTTGCCCGTATCATGATGGCGTCGACCAAGCCGGGCGACGTCGTGCTCGACCCGTTCTTCGGCTCCGGTACAACGGGCGCCGTGGCCAAGCGCCTCGGCCGCCACTTCGTCGGCATCGAGCGCGAGCAGGCCTATATCGACGCCGCCAATGAGCGCATCGACGCCGTGCGGCCACTCGACGAAGCGGACCTCACCGTGCTCACCGGAAAACGCGCCGAGCCGCGCGTCGCCTTCGTCAGCCTGATCGACACCGGGCTGATGACGCCCGGCGCCACGCTCTATGACGCCAAGAAGCGGTGGGCCGCCAAGGTTCGCGCCGATGGCACGGTGGCGATCGGCGGCAGCGCCGGCTCGATCCACAAGATCGGCGCCGAGGTGCAGGGGCTGGATGCCTGCAATGGCTGGACCTTCTGGCATTATGAGCGCAGCGGCGGCTTGACCCCGATCGATGAACTGCGCCGCATCGCCCGGCTCGGCATGGAACGGGCAGGGGGCTGACCCCTGCCGCTTCCTCATACTTCGTTGATTCAAAATCTCAACGGATCGCCGGAACCGATTCGGATCACGCCTTTATTCCAAACCGCTCAAGATCTGCTTTAAGCGTGGCGGCATCGGTGAACAGCACCGCTTGCCAGCCAGCGGCCTTGGCGCCGTCGACGTTCTTCTGGCTGTCGTCGATGAACAGTGTCGCGGATGGTTCGAGGCCGAACGCCGCCACGTGATGGTCATAGATGTCGCGGTCGGGCTTGATCTTGCCGATATCGCCCGACACTGTCACGCCGCGCGGACGGCTGAGAAAATCGAAGCGCTGCCGGGCTTCGGCCAGCGTGTCTGAAGCGAAGTTGGTGAGCATGGTCACGTCGTGTCCGCTTTCGATCAGGCCCAGCATGATGGCGACGCTGTCGTCATAGGCGTGCGGCACCATGTCGTTCCAGTAGCGGCGGAAGTTGCGGATGTTTTCCGCGTGCCCGGGATGGTCAGCAATCAGCAGCGCCTCGGCCTCTTGCCAAGTCCGGCCACGGTCCTGCTCGAGGTTCCAGTCATGCGTGCAGACATTGTCGAAAAACCACTGTCTCTCCCCGGCATCGGGAATGAGGCGACTGAACGGGATATTGGGATCGTAGTGGATCAGCACCTTGCCGATGTCGAAAACGATGTGGCGGATTTCAGTCATGGAGCCTCTTTGTACCTGATGGCGACGGTTTTTTCGTCGCGCCGGGTATCGCAGCCTCGATTGCCTTTTTCATGACAGTCGGCAGCGCCTCGCCCGATATCTCGCGGGCGGGCGACCAGAAATGCCCTGCCAGCGCATCACCTTTGGTGTGGGCGCGAAAGACTTCGAGTTCGAGCGCGAAATGGGTGAAGACGTGCGTGATTTTGCCGGCGTGCCGCCAATCGCCGGGGAAGGGCGCCGCCGCTTGCGTGGTGGCTCCGTCCACCCGTGCCGTCCAGGCGGTGGTCGGCACTTCCGTCATGCCGCCAAGCAGTCCCTTTTCCGGCCGCTTGCGCAAAAGAATGGCGCCGTCCTCACGCACGGCCACGAAAGCCGCGCCGCGCCGCAGCGGTTTGTCAGCCTTCGGCAGCCGCACCGGGAAGTGTTCCGGGTCGCCGGATAGGATCGCGCTGCAGTTCCCGCGCAGCGGGCATAGCATGCAGCGCGGCCGGCGGGGCGTGCAGATGGTGGCGCCGAGGTCCATCATCGCCTGGGCGAAGTCTCCGGGCCTCGTCGCCGGCACCATGCGCTCGACATGGGCCCGTATCTCGGCCTTGGCTTCGCCGAGCGGCGTCGTGATCGAAAACAGCCGTGAGATGACGCGCTCGACATTGCCGTCGACAACGGCTGCGGGGCGGTCGAAGGCGATCGCCGTTATTGCCGCCGACGTATAGGCGCCAATCCCCGGCAATTCTCTAAGGCCGGCCTCTATGTCGGGAAACCGGCCGCCGCGCGCCGCCACCAGATCGGCGCAGGCCTTGAGGTTGCGGGCACGGGAATAGTAGCCGAGCCCCGCCCAGGCTTTCATCACATCCTCGGTCGGCGCCGCGGCCAGCGCCGTGACATCGGGCCATTTCTCGACAAAGGCGCGGAAATAGGATTTCACCGCTTCGACGGTGGTCTGCTGCAGCATCACCTCGGACAGCCAGATACGGTAAGGGTCGGGCCGCACGCCGCGTGCATGGTCGCGAGGGCTCACGCGCCACGGCAATTCGCGATGATGCACGTCGTACCAGGCGAGCAGGCGTGACGCAGTGTCGTCCGGGATGGCCTTGCGGGTCTGGTCTGCTGGTGCCATTGATCTTGCGTTGGCCTGGCCGGTATCTGCTGGGTCGTGGCTGGAGAACGCACATGGCAGGGAAAAGGCGCTTCGGCAATCCCGTTCCGGTGAGCGATCTCGCCACCGAGATCCTCGACCCGGTGCTGCGCAAGCGGGCAGGCATCTCGATCGGCCTCGTCCAGTCCTGGGAAGAGATTGCCGGACCACGCCTCGCGACCCACTCGCGGCCCGAAAAGATCCAGTGGCCGCGCCGCATGCACGAGGACGATCCGTTCGAGCCGGCCGTTCTGGTCATCGCCTGCGAAGGCATGGCCGCGCTTCATCTGCAGCACGAGACCGGCGAGATCATCAACCGGGTGAATGCATTCCTGGGTTTCACCGCGATAGGCCGCATCAGGATCGTGCAGAAGCCGGTAAGCTCGGGAAAAGCCCGGCCCAGACCCGCCCTCAGGGCACTGAACGCGGCGGAAAAGGCGAAATTGGCCAATACTGTGGGGCTTATCGAGGATGACGGGCTACGCGCCTCGCTGGAACGGCTGGGGGCGACCATTCTGGGCGGAAGGAAAGTTTAGTTCGCACTGGAAATAGTCATAGGTTTGTCGTTAATCTCGCGCATTCGTGATCGCCCTTGTCAGGTTTCACGATTGGATTGGGGACAGGGATGCCTTAATTCGCGCCAACTCTCGCTTTTTCGTGCCTTTGCATTGCAAAATTCAACCCTTATCAGGTGATTCGTATGAGCCGTCCCCCGTTTGGCCAAAGCTTCTCTCGCAGAAACGTCCTGACTTCGCTTGCAGCCATCCCGGCGGTGGCCCTGCTTGCCGCCTGCAGCGATTCCGGCGAACAGGCGAAGGCCGCGGATGTCAAGCCTGCGGACCCGGCCACGCCCGCAAAGCCGGCCACGCCCGCCGCGGTCCAGGTGCCGGAGGCGCAAGGCACCGTGGATATGGCAGAATTGCTGAAGCCGGGTGCGCTGCCCGACAAGCAGCTCGGCAAGGATGACGCCAAGGTCACCATCGTCGAATACGCTTCGATGACCTGCCCGCACTGCGCGCATTTCGCCGAGACCACCTTCCCGGATTTGAAGACCAAGTACATCGATACCGGCAAGGCCCGTTACATCCTGCGCGAATTCCCGTTCGATCCGAGCGCCGAAGCCGGTTTCATGCTGGCGCGCTGCTCCAAGGATAACTATTTCCCGATGGTCGATGTGCTGTTCCGGCAGCAGGCGAACTGGGTCGGCGTGTCCAACACCAAGGATGCGCTGCTGCAAATCTCGAAGCTCGCCGGTTTTACACAGGAGTCCTTCGAGGCCTGCTTGACGGACCAGAAACTTCTGGACGATGTGAGATCGGTCCAGAAGCGTGGCGCCAATGAATTCAAGGTCGACTCGACACCGACCTTCTTCATCAACGGTAAGACCTACAAAGGGGCGATGTCGATTGAGGAAATGTCGGCGATCATCGACCCTCTGCTCTGACATCGGCTCAGCGCTGAAGCGGCAGCGCTCCGGCGCTGCTTGCCTTTCTTTCTGTTCGCGCGCCATGCGTCCTATCGCAAAACTTTATGAGGCGCGTGAATGAAGTTTTCGCGCCTTCGCCTCCTCGGCTTCAAGTCCTTCGTCGAACCAGGCGAGTTCGTCATCGAACGCGGCCTGACCGGCATTGTCGGACCCAATGGTTGCGGCAAGTCGAACCTTGTCGAGGCGCTGCGCTGGGTGATGGGCGAAAGCTCCTACAAGAACATGCGCGCGTCCGGCATGGACGACGTGATCTTTTCCGGCTCGGGCACGCGTCCCGCCCGCAACACCGCCGAAGTCACGCTTTTCCTCGACAACAGCGACCGCTCGGCTCCATCCGCCTTCAACGATGCCGACGAGCTTCAGGTATCGCGCCGCATCGAGCGCGAGGCGGGCTCGCTCTACCGCATCAACGGCAAGGAAGCGCGCGCCAAGGACGTGCAGCTCCTGTTCGCCGACCAGTCGACCGGCGCGCGTTCCCCCTCCATGGTTGGTCAGGGCCGTATCGGCGAACTGATCCAGGCCAAGCCCCAGGCGCGCCGCGCTTTGCTCGAAGAGGCGGCCGGCATTTCCGGCTTGCACACCCGCCGCCACGAGGCGGAACTGAGGCTGAAGGCGGCCGAACAGAATCTCGAACGCCTGGACGACGTCGTCGGCGAACTGGAAAGCCAGATCGAAAGCCTGAAGCGCCAGGCGCGCCAGGCTTCGCGCTTCAAGAACCTGTCCGCCGACATCCGCAAGGCCGAAGCGACGCTTCTCCATCTGCGCTGGACGCTGGCCAAGACACAGGAAGGCGAGGCGCGTTCGGCGCTGGCCGTCGCCACCGCTTTGGTCGGCGACCGCGCCGCCACGCAGATGAATGCGGCCAAGGAACAAGGCATCTCCGCCCATCGCCTGCCTGACCTGCGCGACGCTGAAGCCGCGGCTGCCGCTGCCTTCCAGCGGCTGTCGATCGCCCGGTCGCAGATCGAGGAAGAAGCCGGTCGCATCCGCACCCGTCAGGCCGAACTCGAGCGCCGGTTGCAGCAACTCGACGGCGACATCGCCCGCGAAGAGCGGATGGTGCGCGACAATGCCGACGTTCTCGAGCGCCTGCGCGCGGAAGAGGCTGCGCTGAACTCGGAGAACGCCGGCGCCGCCGAGCGCGAGGCCACCACGCGCGCGGCATTCGAACAGGCCGCCGCGACGCTTGCGCAAAGCGAAGCCAAGCTCGCCGCGCTGACGGCCGAGCGCGCCGAGGCCGCCGCCTCGCGCCATCAGATCGAACGGACTTTGCGAGAAACCGCCGAGCGCCGCGATCGCTTCGCCCGCCAGCTCGCCGAGGTCGACCGGGAATTGTCTGATATCCTCGCCAAGGTGGCAGGCCTGCCGGATCCGGCCGAGAAGCAGGCTCTGGTCGAACAGGCGATGGCACTGCTGGAGGAATCCGAGGCAGCGGTCTCGCAGGCCGAAGAGTCGGTCATCGACGCTCGTGGCGCCGAAAGTGCCGCCCGCCCGCCGCTTCAGGAGGCCAGGGCGGAGCTGGCGCGGGTTGAGACCGAAGCGCGCACGCTGGCCAAGATCCTGAACGCGGCCAGCGGCGACCTCTTCCCTTCCGTGCTGGAGCAGATCAGCGTCGAGCGCGGCTTCGAGACCGCTCTGGGGGCGGCACTGGGCGAGGATCTCGACGTGCCGCTCGACCGCAGCGCGCCGGCGCATTGGGGCGAAAGTCAGATCCAGCCCGGCGACGCGGCCCTGCCGGAAGGCATCAAGAGCCTCGCCAGCGTGGTGCGCGCGCCGGCCCAGCTTGCGCGCCGGCTGGCGCAGATCGGTATCGTCGAGGCCGCCGACGGCCGCCGGTTGCAGGGGCTTCTGGCTCCCGGCCAGCGCTTGGTCAGCCGCGAGGGCGCGCTGTGGCGCTGGGACGGCCTGACCGCCAGCGCCGATGCACCGACGGCCGCGGCCCAAAGGTTGGCACAGAAGAACCGTCTTGCCGAACTCGATGCCGAGGCGATTCAGGCGACGCTCGTCCTGCGCCAGGCCGAGGAGGTGCTTGCACAGGCCGAGCAAGCACTTCGGCAGGCGAGCGAGGCCGAGCGCAACACGCGTCAGGCCGGACGCGATGCCCAGCACCGGCTGGACGCCGCCCGCAATGCACTTGCCGAGGCCGAGAAGGCCGGCGGCGAATTGGCGAGCCGGCGTGCGGCACTCGATGAGGCCCGCGCGCGCATCGTCGATAGCCACGAGGAGACGTCGGCGGCTTTTGTCGAGGCCGAGATGTTGCTGCAGGACGCGCCGGATCTCGGCGACCTGCAATTGCAGCTCGAACAGTCCTCGGCCAACGTTTCCCGCGATCGCGCCGCCTTGGCCGATGCGCGCGCCGTCCATGAAGGGCTGCGGCGCGAAGCCGAGTCCCGCACGCGCCGGCTGGACGCCATTGGCGCGGAACGCAGCAACTGGCTGGTGCGCGCAGAAAACGCCTCGACGCAGATCGCTTCCCTCGGCGAACGCAAGGCCGAGGCCGAGGCCGAGCGCGAACGGCTGGCCGATGCGCCCGACGAGATCGATGCCAAGCGCCGTGCGCTGCTGTCGCAGCTCACCGAGGCCGAGACCTTGCGCAAGGCGGCAGCCGACCGTCTGCAGGAAGCGGAGAACAGGCAGGCCGAACTGGACAAGGCGGCGACCGGTGCCATCCAGTCGCTGGCCGAAGCGCGCGAAACCCGCGCCCGCGCCGAGGAACGGCTGACGGCGGCCGACGAACGCCGGCTGGAGGTCGAGGCGCGCATCCAGGAAACGCTGAACACGCCGCCGCATCTGGTCATCCGCCACACCGGGCTGGAGGCCGACGATCCGATGCCCGAGATGGCCGAGATCGAACGCCAGTTGGATCGGTTGAAGATCGAGCGCGAACGGCTCGGCGCGGTCAATCTGCGCGCCGAGGAAGAGCAGAGGGAGCTTTCCGAGCGACTGGAGACGATCGTCTCCGAGCGCGAGGATATCATTGAGGCGATCCGCAAGCTCAGGCAAGCGATCCAGAGCCTCAACCGCGAAGGGCGCGAGCGGCTATTGGCAGCCTTCGATGTCGTCAACGGTCATTTCCAGCGGCTGTTCTCGCATCTGTTCGGTGGCGGCACGGCGGAATTGCAGCTGATCGAATCCGACGATCCATTGGAGGCGGGCCTTGAAATCCTGGCCCGTCCGCCAGGCAAGAAGCCTCAGACCATGACGCTGCTCTCCGGCGGCGAGCAGGCGCTGACGGCGATGTCGCTGATCTTTGCCGTGTTCCTGACCAATCCGGCGCCGATCTGCGTGCTCGACGAAGTCGACGCGCCGCTCGACGATCACAATGTCGAACGCTTCTGCAATCTCATGGACGAGATGGCCAAGACCACCGAGACGCGTTTCGTCATCATCACGCACAACCCCATCACCATGGCGCGCATGGACCGGCTGTTTGGCGTGACCATGGCCGAACAGGGCGTCAGCCAGCTTGTTTCGGTTGATCTGCAGGCAGCCGAAGCCATGCGCGAGGCAAGCTGAGGCGTTAAGGCCCAGAGCAATTCCAGGAAAGTGCGTAGCGGTTTTCCCGGGAGAAGCGCGTAGCGCTTCGCCTTGGGAACTGCGTAAAAACAAGGAATGAGCGGGTCAGCGATTCTACCAAACGCTGAACCGCTCTAAGGCTATTCAGCCTGGCCGTGTCTGTGCGAATGCTGCTTGGCAGAGGCCCAGATGAAATAAATCCAGCCCAGTTTGAGCACAGGCACCTTGCGATCCCGCTCGCGATCTCGCAGTTCGCGGTAGGACTTCAGCTTCAGCGTGCCGCGGGGCAATCTGATTCGCAGTACCATGACGCGATAGTATACGTAGATTCGCGTATCTAACAAAGGGTCAGTGAAAGTCGTTTCACTCCGGGTCCGGACGTTTGGATGGGCGGTCGGAAATCGTCGCCGGCCACCAGACGACAAAATACTTGCCGACCTGCCAGACCGGCACCTCGCGCTTCTGCTCGCGGCGGCGCAATTCATGATGTTGCTTCACTTTCAACGTGCCGCCTGGAAGCCTGATTTTAAGGGCCATCGTGTTTCTTGTGCTGCCAATTGGTTGATCTGGGTATCTCAATGTATCCGCCGCCGAATCCAGTTCGCGCAGGTCGCTGCCAGCAGACCGAACGCCATGCCGATGCAGTCGGCGACCCAGTCGAACACGTCGAGGTCACGGCCTATCAGCGACGTGCCCTGGAGGATTTCGATCGCGGCACCGACCAGCGCGAGGAAGATGATCAGCCTCGCCTTGCGATCGGGCCAGCCCAGACCTCCCAGAAACGCCAGGACCGCGAAGGCGCTGGCATGGTTGGCCTTGTCGTAGGGGAAGCCGATGTCGATGCCGAATTCATCGAGGCGGGGTATCGGCAGCAGCGCCAGCACCAGAACGGCAATCAGCGTGACGACAAAAGCAATCCGTTCAGCGGCTGAGTAAAATTTCATTCTGCTCCAACAGTCTGCTTCGATACACCCGCCATCGAAGCCGGTTCCGAAATCTTCGCTGCCTGGCAATGCTCGCACGGCAGGCTGGCACTGTCTCGCACGATTGCATCAGCCGGCTTTGGAAAGCAACGAGCCCCGTCTCGTGGTCACAAGGAGATCCCAGGCCGTCTTGCCGGCGCAGGACACGCCTTTCACTATTGCCGATATGAGAGCGCGGATTATCCCGGATTTTGGGAAGGTTGTTGCCCGGCAAAGCGGGTTCCACTTCTTTCACGCACGGCTCTCGATGGCGCCGGAGACCGTCAGGTTGAAACGCGTTGGATACGCGACAGTTCGAAACCGCCTTTGCCTGACAAGCTCTCTTCCGCCGGCCGGAACATGTCCTCGAAGTCCAGTTCCTGCTCGAAAACCACGCCGCCGACAGTGACGGCCAGGATCTCCTCGGCACCCCGAGGGGCGAAATAGACCTGCGCGACACTGGCGCGGATACGCTCGCCAACCGTCCTAGCGTCGGCCTCGTCCGTTCCGGGAAGGAAGACACCGAACATGGACGCGCCTATGCGGTCGACGACATCTTGCGAGCGCACGCAAGACCGGATGCTCGAGGCTATGAGGCGCAAGGCTTCGTCGCCCCAGTTCAGGCCGTGGCGCATATTGATGGCGTTGAGATGTTCAGGATGAATGACCAGGAAGGCGCCCGATCGCTCGCCCGGCGGGGAAGATCTGATCGCCCGTCTCTCGATCAGCGACGTGAAGACGCTGCCGTTCAGGCAACCCGTCAGCGTATCGAAGGTGGCAGCCCTGTTGAGTTCCCGCCGATAGCGACGGATCTCGGCCAGTTTCAGGCCTATGAACACAAAAAGCGGCAGGCAGATCACCACGGGCAAAAGCGTCGCGGTGATCATCCCTCGCGCGAAAGGCGTCAGCGTCTCGCTGAACAACAGCAGATAGTTCAAGATCAGGGAGAGGCCGAGGCTGCCGGTGGTTCCAAGGAAGGCCAACCAGGCAATGATCTTCCATTCGTGATGGGCCGGGACATCGGCTGCTGCGTTGCTCATGGTCGATCTCCGTTCGATCCCCAAGCATAAGGCCGGCAAGTTAGGATTTCGGTTTCGAAGAACAATACAATTTGAGGCGTCGGCATGGATCGCCCAGTTGGCTGGAGAGAAGGCCGGCCTCTGCCGCGAATCCGGTTCTGCCGCCGCCTATGGGGGGCCGAAGATTCCCATCTGCGCCGTCTTGGCTGTTTCCTCCGCCTTGCCATAGATGCCGCTCGGCAAGGCCTGCGCCCAACCATTTGATACGAGCCAGGCGCCGACGTCCTGCTTGCCCAGCCTGCATGTCGCCGCGACAGGGAAGCGGTCGACCTCCGGAGGCACGAAACAGTTCAGCGCCCGCCCGCGCATCCAGTTGTTGAAAGCCGCGCGCGCCCGCTGCCCGCATGGCCACGAAACGTCGTGAAACAGGCAGACCCTGTCGGGCTCGACGCCCTGGGTTCCGCTGATGAACAGTTTCCGCCCCATGGAGTCGAAGCCGGCCGACGTCGTGGCCACCGGACGGTACAGCAGCGTTTCGCGCCAATCCCTGGGCATCGATGACTTGGGACGTGACGCCAGGCCAAGGTCGCCAAGCGGCGAACGAGGGTCCACCCGCTCCATGTCGGTTCCTTCGATCCGGGGTGGTGCGATGAGATCCTCGGCAATCTTGCGGGCCGAATTGACGATCGATCGACCCCGAGGTTGCGCGATGTCATCGTTGACATCCGGGGCCGGCTCGATGGCGGCCCGTTCGACGGGGAACAGGGTCGCCGCCTTGCCCAGCAGCAGGATGCCGACGAGAAGCTCGAGGCTTGCGACCGCGATCATCATGCGAAGGCGCCCCGCTTGTCCCATCGGGCCGCCCGCGCCCAACCCGCTAGAAGCTGGGCGTTGATTTGGCAACCAGTTTGAGCGCACCTTTTTCAATCCGGTAAAACGGCATCGAGCGTTCGCTGGAACCATCGGCGCGGAACCTGAACAAGCCGGTCGATCCGCGAAATCCATTCGGGTTCTCGAAAACCTGCCTGTTGAAACCGTTCGGTCCGGCAGCGCTCGCAATGCCCGCGGTCAGGGCAACCATGTCATAGGCATAGGCGACATTGATGTCGGCCTGATAGTTGAAGGTGGCCTTGAAGCGATCCGAAATGGGACCTGTTTCATGTTGGTCGAGCGTCGCTATATAGGCGCCTTCGAAAAGTGGACTGGTCGGATGTTCCAGCCAGCGATTCGTGCCGACCACGGAGGTCGATTTTCCCGGAATGCCTTTTGCCTTCAGGGCGATCAGGATTGGCGACGGATTGCTGTCGCCGCTGGCGACGATCACGGCATCGGGAGCGTCCACCAGCGAGCCCATGTCGGCCACCGCCTTTGCCGCGCTGTCGGCGCTGGTATAGGGGATGGTTATTGCGAGGGCGGCGCCGTACACGCTGAGGCTGTTGGCAACCCGCTTTTCGAAAATGTCGGCACTCGCGCCGGCCGGCACCAGCAGGACGAACTTCTTGCCGCCCTTGGCCGCGATCGCGCCGGCGCCCGCCGCCGCGCTGTCGGCTTCGGTAAGGCACACCGCATAGACACCGGGTCCGCCGGCAAAATTATCGGCAAGGGCCAGGACCACCGGGCGGTTCGAGCCGGACAGTTTCGCGACATGCTGGGCCGCCGGCAGTTCGGTCGGGCCGATGACCACTTTCGCTCCCGAGGTTATCGCCTTTACGGCCAGTTGCTGGGAATAGGTCGCGTCACCCCTTGTGTCCTCGACGGTGAGCGTCAGCAGCGGGTTGCCGAGATCCGTCATCGCGAGCTTGGCGGCGTCGAGCATCTTTCGGCCGTTCTCGCCCACCGATCCGGGGGCGGACAGCGGCAGCAGCATGGCAATCCGGGCAGGTCCCGTGCCGAGGGTCTGCGTGGCCTGACCGGGACCGGGGGCTGCGACACCCGGCTGCTGAGCCCCGGCGGCGACGGCGGCCGGGTCTAGCGCGTCGGAGACCGAGCCACCCGATTGACAGCCGAACAACGCCACGGCCAGTGCACAGGCGACCGCCCATGTCCGCGAACCGTGGTGGACCTTCCGGTCACATACCATTCTTGCCCCCCAACCCCTGTCCGCGGTCTACACCCGTAACACGTCCTGCCCGGCTTCATTGTCGACACACTTCGCGGCGATTCTGCGTCTCATTTGGGCGACTTGCTCAGTCGCGAAACAGCTGCGCGCGGAGCGTTTTGATCCGCCTGGCCTGCTCCGCGCTTCGATAGTCGGCGCATTTCATATAGCGTGGGCCGGGCACGAAAAACCTGCGTACGCAGACACGCTTTGCCCCGGCCGGGTTGCTCTCCGGCTCCTGCGAAAGGGCGGAAAACCCGAACGTCGCGAGGGGTAACGGCCCGACCACCTCCAGGCCGTCCCTTGCCAGTATGGCCCTCGCGCGCTCGCAGTAGCGAACGGAAAGAGCGGAGAACCGGGTCTCGTTGCGCCAGTATCGGTTCAAGGCCGTGGATCGATGCCTCGCAGGTCGCGAACGCCATGTAGGCCTCGCGCGACCACGTGGATGCAGCGCTGCAGGGCATCTGCCGCACCGCGATGGCTGATGGTGCCTGTTCTACCGAAGACGGCTCGAATTCCCTGGCCGGCGCGGCCGGCACCAGCCAACCGATCAGCGCGACCGCCCCAGCGATCACGGCGAGCGGTGCGCGATCGCCATTCATCGGACCCGCCGGGCGCCCTCGCTCTTGCGGTCAGTTCATGTACTCGACCATGCGGTCGTGAAAACACTCGCACTTGTTGAGATAGTCTTCGTCGCGATAATTGGTCTTGAGATAGCCATAGGCCTTGCCGCAGGCGACCTTGGCTTCCGAAGCCCAGACGAAGACCGGCCGGGACGAGTTGATCCATTCCGGGCTACTGGCGACGGCGCTCGACTCATCCATCAGTTTCACGACCTGTGTCGTGAGGTCGACCGTGTTTTCGGTCAGCACGAGATTGGATGTTCCAACGGTGCGGCAATAATCGGCCGTCGAGCCGCCGATGATGTCGGCGGCATAGCCGGACGATCCAGCCAAGAAAAGCGTTGCAGTGGAAACCAGCAGTCTTGAACTAATTCTCATGTAAGCCCTCTCCAAATTGCCATTTCATGTTCCGCTAATGTATAGCACGGGGGCACGAGCGCACAGAAGTTTTAAATCGTGACTGTGTGCTGTGCATGCGTGGTGTCGTCGTACAGGATCGTGATGGTTCCGGCGGCAGGTGAGTTCGTCAATTGCGCCACGTCCACGAAGTTGGCCGCGTTGCCCGAGCCGCTGGTGTCCACGCTGAGGATATGAGTTGTGCTATTGTACTGTACATAGTTGTTGATGTTGGGGTTCAGTGCGGTGTCAAACAACGCGGTCAGATCGATTTGGTCTCCCTCGCCTTTGTTGTAGTCGGCGATGATGTCCTTGATGTTTAGTTCGAGCTGATCGAGCTTGAACGTATCGGCGCCGGTGCCGCCGGTAAGCGTATCTGCCCCCGCGCCACCGATAAGGAGGTCGTTGCCCGCCCCGCCCGTGAGGGTGTCGCTGCCGGGGCCGCCGATGAGCGTATCGTTGCCGCCGGCGCCGTTGAGGATGTCGGCTCCGGCTCCCCCATAAAACACATTCGCGGAACCGTCGCCCGTCAGCGTGTCGTTGTAGTCAGACCCGATGATGTTGGGCGCGAGCGCCGTCGACGCGTAGAGATGAGAAGCGCCTGAGGCGTCGGCCGAATGGTTCTGGAATCCGGTTCCACTCAATGTCAGGCCAATCAAACTTGCAGCGATATCGCCGTCACCATCCACGATCTCGATCGGAAGGTGGAAGTTGACTGGATCGGTAGTCTGAACGGCCGCGCCGAATCCGGTAATGTCGAAGTCGTCGCCACTCTTGTTCAACAGCTCCAGGCTGTTGTACCCGTCGGCAGTGAATGTCGCGATGGAAACGTTTGTGTCGAGCACGCCCGTTATTTGGGCGGCATAGTGCCCGCTGCCCAAGTCGACGAATTGCACCGTATAACTTCTGTCCGTCAGCCCTCCCGGATTGCCTATTGTATAGACATGTGCCGCGGCGTCCACTTGCGTGACAAGCTGCGTTTGCCCGTCATATGTGATCGTGACTGACGTAATGGAATCGAGGTGGCCATCGCCGACCACCGTGTTGCCGTCGGTGCCGGTAGTAGCGTTGTCGTCTTTGGCCGTAATCTGAAGGAGAGTGTTGCTGCCGCCATCGCCAAACGTGAAGCTGGCACCATTAACCAGATAGTGTTTGTCAAAGACGTGGGTGGCGGGGGGAGATCCAGTCAAGTCCTGGACAAAGTCGGCCCTTATGCCTTCGCCTGCGCCGATATTCTGTCCGGCACTACCGCCGCCGACACCAAAGGAATTCGCGTTTCCGTTGATCGACGTGCCGGTACCGAACGGCGTGAAAAGCACGTCCCTCGAATCGTCGTTTACCGGCGCGCTATCTTGGCCGGTGGGCACGAAGCCGGCCCAAGGCTTGTTGCTGCCGTAGAAGTCATAGCTTCCGTTGGTGAAGTTCACTTGCGTCAGGCTGTCGATCGTTCCGTCCATGTCCACCGAATACGTTGAGGCCAGGGGGTCGAGCGTGACGGTGAACACCGTCGAGCCATTGGCAGTTCCTACCAAGGTATGGCCGTCCGGCGACACGTCATAGAGGATATGCACGCCGCCCGAGGTCAGGCCGCTGTCCGCAGTGTCGAGAGACGCCGCGAATCTCACCGTGCCGGGACCGTCCGCTCCGTAATTGTTCGACAGCGTATGGTCTGCGTCCAAGGCAAATGTGACCGGACTCCCGGCTCCGTTTGATAGAATAGCATAGTCCGGGGCAACCACCGACGGACCATCATCGAGGAAAGTCAGGTTCTTGCCGATGTCGACCGAGGCCGTTTGGCTGTCGCCGTCCTTGTCGGTGATCGTCGCCGTCACCTTGATCAGATTGTCTGCGCTCAGACTGGTCGGCTCGTTGGGGTCCGTCGTCGGATGGACGACCGCCCGGATCTGGTCCAGCGTCGCCCCGCCGGTCGCCGTGTTGACGGTCAGCGTGAACACCAGGTCGCCACCGACGGCCGTGCGGCCTTCGACGACGTTGCCGACGAGGGCGATGTTGACCGCCTGGCCGGTCGCCGTGTCGACCAGACCCGACGCACCCGCCACCACGCTCAGGCCATAGACCAGCGTGCCGGCGCCATCGGCGCCGAACGCCGAGGTGAAGTTGGCGGCGAAGTTCGCCGTCGCATTGGCCGTCAGATCCGTCTCGTCGACCGTCAGCACCGGCTGCACCGCCGTCGAGACCGAGATCGACGGGCCGTCATCGAGGAAAGTCAGGTTCTTGCCGATGTCGACCGAGGCCGTTTGGCTGTCGCCGTCCTTGTCGGTCACCGTCGCCGTCACCTTGATCAGATTGTCGGCGCTCAGGCTGGTCGGCTCGTTGGGGTCCGTCGTCGGATGGACGACCGCCCGGATCTGGTCCAGCGTCGCCCCGCCGGTCGCCGTGTTGACGGTCAGCGTGAACACCAGGTCGCCACCGACGGCCGTGCGGCCTTCGACGACGTTGCCGACGAGGGCGATGTTGACCACCTGGCCGGTCGCCGTGTCGACCAGACCCGACGCACCCGCCACCACGCTCAGGCCATAGACCAGCGTGCCGGCGCCATCGGCGCCGAACGCCGAGGTGAAGTTGGCGGCGAAGTTCGCCGTCGCATTGGCCGTCAGATCCGTCTCGTCGACCGTCAGCACCGGCTGCACCGCCGTCGAGACCGAGATGGACGGGCCGTCATCGAGGAAAGTCAGGTTCTTGCCGATGTCGACCGAGGCCGTCTGGCTGTCGCCGTCCTTGTCGGTGATCGTCGCCGTCACCTTGATCAGATTGTCGGCGCTCAGGCTGGTCGGCTCGTTGGGGTCCGTCGTCGGATGGACGACCGCCCGGATCTGGTCCAGCGTCGCCCCGCCGGTCGCCGTGTTGACGGTCAGCGTGAACACCAGGTCGCCACCGACGGCCGTGCGGCCTTCGACGACGTTGCCGACGAGGGCGATGTTGACCGCCTGGCCGGTCGCCGTGTCGACCAGACCCGACGCACCCGCCACCACGCTCAGGCCATAGACCAGCGTGCCGGCGCCGTCGGCGCCGAACGCCGAGGTGAAGTTGGCGGCGAAGTTCGCCGTCGCATTGGCCGTCAGATCCGTCTCGTCGACCGTCAGCACCGGCTGCACCGCCGTCGAGACCGAGATCGACGGGCCGTCATCGAGGAAGGTCAGGTTCTGGCCGATGTTGGCCGTCGCCGTCGCCGTGTCGCCGTCCTTGTCGGTCACCGTCGCCGTCAGCGTGATCAGGTTGTCCGCCGACAGGCTCTTGGCATCGTTGGGATCGGCGGCGTTCGGGTGAACCACCGCCCGCAGCTGGTCGAGCGTGACATTGCCCGACGCATCGGTGGCGACCGTGAACACCAGCTCGTTGCCGACCGCCGTGCGGCCCTCGACGACACCGCCGTTGAGGCTGAGCACGACCGCCTGGCCGGTCGCCGTGTCGACAAGACCCGTCGCTCCGGCATTGAAGCCCAGCGCATAGGTGACCGAATTGGCCGCCGCCGCGCCGTCGGCGCCGAACACCGGTGTGAACACCGAGGCAAAGCTCGCCGTCGCATTCTGCCCGAGATTGCTCTCGTCGACCGTCAGCGGAGGCTGGGTCGCACTCGCCGTCACCGACGGGCCGTCATCGAGGAAGGTCAGGTTCTGGCCGATGTTGGCCGTCGCCGTCGCCGTGTCGCCGTCCTTGTCGG